>JANMHL010000459.1:0-15829 GCA_031375125.1 Novosphingobium sp.
CCCCGGCAAGATCGTCGCCACGATGCCTGCAAACGCTACTCGCGCGATGAAGGCCCGCCACGGCATGGCGATGCCCGCAGGCAACGAAGCCGCCGGGATCGTGGTCGCTGCTGGCGAAGGGGCCGAACACTTGATGGACAAGCGGATCGCCTGCGTCCCGGGCAGCGCCTATGGCACCTACGCTTATGCCGAAGCGGCAATGGCAATGCCGGTTGAAGCCAGCGCAGAACAGGCCGCATCATCGTTCGTCAACCCGATGACCGCGCTGGGCTTTACCGAAACGATGAAGCTCGAAGGCTATACCGGGATCGTCCATGCGGCAGCTGCCTCCAACCTGGGCCAGATGCTGGTCAAGATCTGCCTTGAAGACGGCATTCCGCTGGTCAACATCGTCCGGTCAGAAGATCAGGTAAAGCTGCTGAAGGATCTGGGCGCGACCCACGTGCTCAACATGACTGACGCCGATTTCATGCCCAAGCTAATCGACGCGATTGCCGAAACCAAGGCGATGATCGGGTTTGATCCGATTGGTGGCGGCACCTTGTCCGGCCAAATCCTGACCGCGATGGAAGCCGCCGCTAGCCGCGGCGCGGTGTTCAGCCGCTATGGCTCCAGCGAGCCGAAAAAGGTCTACATCTACGGCGCGCTCGATATCGGGCCGACGATTCTAAACCGCGCGTTCGGTCTGACCTGGGATCTGGCCGGGTGGCTGCTGACCCCGTTCATGGTCAAGGCCGGCATGGAGATTGTCGGGCGGATGCGGATGCGGGTGATGAAAGACCTGACCACCACCTTCGCCAGCCATTACAAGGCCCACGTCTCGCTCGAAGGGATGCTCACCAAGGAAGCCGTCAGCGAATACAACGCCCGGCGGACCGGCGAGAAGTATCTGGTTGTGCCGTAAATCCGTCCCCTTGGGGGAGGGGTACTCGCGGTGATAAAGAGTTGGCCGAAGAGGTTGCGATCACCGCCCGTACCCCTTCACCACCTAAGGTGGTCCCCCTCCCCGTTCTGGGGAGGAACTAACTCGCTTTTTCAGCAACTGTGCGGAACCAGCCAAAGATCGCATCGACCAGGCGGCTGTCGGCATTGCGCCAGCTGACCGCGTCGCTTTTGCTGTTGAGCCGCTTGCCCTTCGGCGAAATCACCACCATCGCCGGGGTGCCCTCCAGCCGCTTGATTCCGAACCGCTTGGCCAGATCGAGATTGCGGCCCTGCCCGATCTGCGGCGTGCCGACATCGATGAACGTCACAGAAAAGCGCGCGCCGAATTCGGCTTTGAACGTGTCCGAGGTCAGCACCCGCGCCAAGGCCTGACTATCATGGCACCAGTCCGCGCCGAATACGAACACCGCCAGCTTGCCTTCAGCCTTGGCGGCGGCCAGCGCTGCATCGAGCACTTTGGCCGCGTCGGCAACTTCGGGATAATAGGCAACCGGCGCGGCAGAAGCCGTATCGGCCGCATGACTGACCGCCGGAACCAGACCCGCTGGCAAAACAATCAGCAGCAGCGCAGCGATAAGCCGGGGCTGGATCACCCCTTCGCGACCACACTCTCAGGCAGTTCGGTGCCGAACACGCGCTGGTAATATTCGGCCACCAGCATCCGTTCAGTCTCATCGCACTTGTTGAGGAACGACAGGCGGAAGGCGAAGCCGGGATCCTTGAAGATCGCAGTGTTCTGGGCCCAGGTGATCACCGTCCGCGGGCTCATCACGGTGCTGATATCGCCATTGATGAAGCCTTGGCGGGTCAGATCAGCAACCTTGACCATGTTGGCCACCATTTCCGGCGCGGCACCGGCAGTCTTGGCGAGGACGATTTCGCCCTCGACCTGCGCCGGCAGATAGTTCAGCTGAACCACGATGTTCCAACGGTCCATCTGCGCCTGATTGATCGCCTGCGTGCCGTGGTACAGGCCGCTGGTATCGCCCAGCCCGACCGTGTTGGCAGTCGCGAACAAGCGGAAGTTGGGGTCAGGCCGGATCACGCGGTTCTGATCGAGCAGCGTCAGCTTGCCTTCGGTTTCCAGCACGCGCTGGATCACGAACATCACGTCAGGACGGCCAGCGTCGTATTCGTCAAACACCAGCGCGACCGGGTGCTGCAGCGCCCACGGCAGCAACCCTTCGCGGAACTCGGTTACTTGCAGCCCATCGCGCAGCACAATCGCATCGCGCCCGATCAGGTCGATCCGGCTGATATGCGCATCGAGGTTGATGCGGACAGTCGGCCAATTCAGCCGCGCCGCAACCTGTTCGATGTGGGTCGATTTACCGGTGCCGTGATAGCCCTGCACGATCACCCGGCGATTAAACGCAAACCCGGCCAGAATCGCCAGCGTGGTGTCCGGATCGAACACATAGGCACCGTCCAGATCAGGGGTGCGCTGATCGGGCTGACTGAAGGCCGGAACCTGCATATCAATATCGATCCCGAACACCTCGCGCACATCGACGGTGATGTCGGGCGCGGGCAGGACGGTTTTGTTGGCCGTGTCGAGCTGGGAGTTTTTATCGGTCATCGCGAAAAACCGCCTATACGCGCGCGGCCACGGCTGCAACCGCCTTTGCGTGGCTTGGCCCGACTATTTCAACCGAACGGTTAAGCGGCGGCGATTTCCGTAAAGTCCGTTGCCCGGCACGCGCGGTCGCGGCCATCGGACTTGGCCCGGTACAGCGCGCTATCGGCCAGCCGGTAGAGCCGCCGCCAGGCCGCGTCGCTATCGACCCGGCCATCGGCATGGCCCAGACTGACCGTGACCCGCCAGCCCAGCGGCATTTCGCAGCCGCGCACGACGTCGAGCACTTGTTCGGGCAGGCATTCCGCAGCCCGGCTAAGCGGCACCAGCAGCGCGAATTCCTCGCCCCCCAGCCGCACGGCCAGACTGTCTGCCGGGCGGATCGCCTGGATCGCTTCGGCAACCCGGCGCAGCACATCATCGCCGGTGTCATGGCCCAGCTTGTCATTGATCGCCTTGAAATGATCGAGATCGATCAGCATCAGCCGGTGCGGCTGGATCCGCCCGATCGCCATGTCCATGAACGCCCGGCGATTGAGCAGGCCGGTCAGCGAATCCGAATTGGCCAGTCGCAATGCCGATCGCTCGCCCGCGCGGGCCTGATCGCGTTCGGCCGACAAATCGCGCAGCCGTGCAACGATCAGCATGGTCGACAGCAGTGATTCGATTGTCAGCGCGATCAGATTGCCGTTGTCCTGCCAGAAATTGTATTCGAGCAGACCGACGCCGTGTGCCGCCCGGATAAACGAAGCGATGACCGGGGCGCTCCAGGCCATAACGAATAACCAGAAATGCTCGGCCCGCGCCCGCCAGGCTTGGTAAAGCAGTGGAAACATCAGGCTGAGCAGAACCGTCCCAGCGCTAAAATAGATCCCGTCGAACAGTCCTCCCAGCCACCGCGCCAGCACGGCGAAGGCCAGTGCATCGACGATCAACAGCACGGACAGCCAGTCTATCGCGCGGCGCAGCCAGGGCGTGAACGTTTCCCGGCCGAAATACTCGATCATGAACTGGTAAGCCGCCACCCCGGCGGCGATCAACAGAACATAGTTGATCCGCATTCGGTCATTGTTGTCGATCCACGGCAGGGCCAGCATCAGCGCACCAGACGATGTAACGGTATAGGCGGCCAACCCAGCCACCATCACGCAGTAATAGAGTTGGAACCGGTGCCGCAGCGCGTGCCACAATGCCAGATTGTATGCCAGCAACGCCAGCGATAGCCCGCCGAAACCGGCATAGAGCGCGATCAGCCAGCCATGAATGGTTGCCGCCTCGCTCCGCTTCAATAGTTGAGTGCCCAGCAGCACGCCGCGCCAGTTGGCGCTGCCCCGGGTCTGGACGTGGATCGCATCCAGCGGCGCCGCACG
This sequence comes from Novosphingobium sp., assembly GCA_031375125.1. Classification (GTDB taxonomy): domain Bacteria; phylum Pseudomonadota; class Alphaproteobacteria; order Sphingomonadales; family Sphingomonadaceae; genus Novosphingobium. Next base: position 3,892 of record JANMHL010000459.1, read on the forward strand.
CGTCGGGACAGGGATTTCAAAGGTGGCCCCCAGCACAAGAAACTTTGCCGCATCCTTGGATGAAAACTCGACCGCTGTGGTGGTCCCATCGGCGTAATGAAAGATCACCCGCTGCCAATCCTGCCATACGCTGGAATGGCTGAAAATCAGGGGATCAGCCGGATTTGAGAGCATCGGCGCAAACCGCATCTGGACCGCGAAATCACCGCTGCCAAGATCGCGTTGCCGGGCGCCGCAAACGGAATTTGTCGTAGCCTGCACCAGCCGCTCGGCATCGTTTCCAGCCGGATCGATCTTGGCGATGCACGGGGTGAGCGTGGTGGCAGCCATGGCCGGAACAGCCGCAAACAGTGCAGCCACTGCGGCGAGCCAAAGCAGCCAGATTTTGCGCGAAGCACCCTGCATCGCCTCGTGATAAACAGCCTTGGCAAACATCGGGTTAACGCTGCTGACTTGCAAGCATACCGACTGGTTGGTATGTTCCGATTCGATGATCCCCAATCAAACCTTTCGGCCCCCGGCCAGCACTGCCCGCGACCGCGTGCTGGAAGCGGGGGTGAAGTTGATCCGTGCCCAAGGCTATTCGGCCACTTCGGTTGACGAATTGTGCCGTGAGGCGGGGGTTACCAAAGGCGGCTTCTTTCACCACTTCGCTTCGAAAGAGGCGCTGGGCGTGGCCTTGGCCAATTACTGGTCGCGCTCGACCGGGGCGTTTTTTGCCGCAGCGCCGTTTCATCATCATGCCGATCCCGTCGAACGGGTGCTGGGTTACATCGACCTGCGGATCGCGCTGTTGGTGGGCCCGGCCGAAAGCTTCAGCTGCGTGGCCGGCACCATGGTGCAGGAACAATTCCGGTCCAGCGCCGCCATCCGCGCGGCCTGCGAAGCGAGCATCCTGGGCAATGCCGCCGCTCTAGAGGCTGATTTGGCCGCAGCGATTGCCCAGACCGGCGCAACCGGGGTTACTGCGGGCGGGCTATCGCGGCATGTTCAGGCAGTAATCCAGGGCGCCTTCGTGCTGGCCAAGGCCAACGGCGGCGATGATCAGGCCGCAACCGCCCGCGAACATCTGCAGCATTTGCAGCGCTATTTTGAACTGCTGTTCCATCAAGAGCCAAGGGAGAACCCGTCATGACCAAGATGATCTTCGTGAACCTGCCAGTGGCCGATCTGCCGCGTTCGATGGCGTTTTATGCCGCGCTGGGATTTACGAGGAACCCTGCCTTCAGCGATGATGCCGGTGCCTGCATGGTCTGGAGCGAGGCGATCCACGTTATGCTGCTGACCCATGCCAAGTGGCAAGGTTTCACTACCCGACCAATTTGCCCGCCGGGATCGAGCGAAGTGTCGCTGGCGTTCACTTGTGATGACCGGGCCGAAGTCGACGCGCTGGTCTTGGCTGGCGCGGCCCATGGCGGGACCGCCGATATCAACCCGGCCGAAGATCACGGCTTCATGTATCAGCGCACAATCGCCGATCCCGATGGCCATGTCTGGGAACCGTTCTGGATGGACCAGGCGGCGATGCCATCCAGTGGCTGAGCGGCCGCAAATGAGCCGCCTGGTCGAGACGCATCTGCTGCGTTGCGCCTGCGGCGGGGTGGAATGCATCGGGAATGGCAAACCCATTGGGACGGCTGTCTGCTATTGCGACGATTGCCAGGCCGCAGCACGAGAGATCGAGGCGCTCCTGGCTGCTCCGGCAGTGGCTGAACCGGATGGCGGAACCGCGCTGACGCTATTTCGCGCCAACCGGTTCGAGATCGTGCGCGGCGCGCAGCACCTCGTCGCTCATAAACTGCGACCCGGCAGTGCGACCAGCCGAATGGTGGCAATCTGCTGCAACAGCGCGATGTTTCTCTCGTTCGATAAGGGGCCGCACTGGGTTTCGGTCATGCGGAACCGGTTTATCGGGGACAAGCCCCCAATCGAATATCGACACATGACCAGATTTCGGATCAGCGCCCTGCCCTTTCCAGACGCTGTGCCAACCTATTCCCGGTTCCCCATCCGTTTCCTTGCCGCAGTATTGAAAGACTGGCTGGCGATGAAGCTGGGGCGTTGACATAGGCTTTGTTCTTATTACGTTCCACCTTTGCGCAGGAGCAACCACCATGGCCGACTATACCTTTTTCACCAATCCGATGAGCCGCGGTCAGATCGCACGCTGGGCACTGCATGAGGCTGGGGCAAGCTATGAACAAGTGCTGGTGCCGTGGGCCGATAAGCCCGCCGCGTTGCTCGCCGCCAATCCGATGGGCAAGGTTCCAACGATAATCCACCACAGCCAATCCGGCGACCAAGTGGTGAGCGAATGCGCGGCGATCTGCGCCTATCTGGCTGACGCTCACCCCGCCGCTGGCCTCGGCCCAACCGCGGACGAACGCGCCGATTATTATCGCTGGATGTTCTTTGCAGCAGGGCCGGTCGAAACCGCGATCACGGCCCGCTCGATGGGCTGGGAAGTGCCCAAGGACCGCGAAATGATGGCCGGATGGGGCAGTTATGAACGCACAGTCGCTGCGCTCGAAGGCCACTTTGCCAGCCACGCGTTCGTTTGCGGAGACCGGTTCACGATGGCCGATGTCTATGTCGGCAGTCAGGTCGATTGGGGCCTGACTTTTGGCTCGATCCCGCCCAACGCCGCGTTTGTCGCCTACGCCGAACGGCTGCAGGCCCGCGATGCTTATAAGGCAGCGAAAGCGATCGACCACCAGCTGATCGAGGAGAGCAAGCAATGAGCATTCCCGCCAACACCATTTGCCTATGGTTTGACAGCGAGGCAGAGGCCGCCGCACGCTTTTACGCCGCTACGTTCCCGGGCAGCCAAGTTACCGCCGTGCAAACCGCGCCGACCGATTTTCCCGGCGGACAGGCTGGGCAAGTCCTGACGGTGGAATTCACCGTGCTGGGCATACCGTGCATGGGACTGAACGGCGGACCAGCCTTTCCCCAGACGCAGGCATTCAGCTTTCAGGTGGCAACCGACACACAGGAAGAAACCGACCGCTATTGGAACGCCATCGTCGGCCATGGCGGCGCGGAAAGCGCTTGCGGGTGGTGCAAGGACAAATGGGGCCTCAACTGGCAGATTACCCCGCGCGTTCTGAGCGAAGGCATGGCCCATCCTGATCCGGCGGTGCGCGCACGGGTGTTTGAGGCGATGATGACGATGGTCAAGATCGACCATGCTGCTATCGATGCGGCGATTTTAGGAGCCTGACCCCATGCACGAACTCGTCATCACCCGCCTGATCGCCGCCACGCCTGCCACAGTCTGGGACGTAATGGTCAACCGCACCAACGAATGGTGGTGCCCAAAGCCATGGCGCGCCGAAATGGATTTCGGCAGCCGCGCACCGGGCGGTTTGTCAGAAGCGGTGATGTACGGCCCGGACGGCGAAAAGAACCGCCATCCTGGCTTCATACTGGCGTGGGACGAAGGCCACCGGTTCGCCTTTACCGATGCGATTGTCGGCGATCTGGAACCATCCGGCCCGTTCATGCTCGGCATCTGGGAGATTGAAGCAGAAGGGGACGGCACCCGCTACACCGCCCGCGCCCGCCACTGGACTCCCGAAAGCAAGGCGCACCACCTGGAAATGGGATTTGTCGAAGGCTGGGGCACTTGCGCCGATCAATTGCGGGCGCTGTGCGAAGCCTGACGGGTTAGGTAAACGCCGCCGCGCGGCGCAGCAACTGATAGGCCTCGATCGCCGCCTGCAGCCGCGTTTCATAACTGCGGTCGCCGCCGTTGCGGTCTGGATGATATTTGCGGACCAGCTGCGAATAGCGGCTGCGCAGATCGTGGCGAGTGGCGTCAAGACCCAGCCCCAGCACCTCGAGCGCGCGGCGCTCGTCCGAAGTGACGGCGTGGCCATCGCTGCGCTGGGTCGGTTTGCGCGCCCGCGCCCGCGCGCTGATCGCTTCCAACGGGTCGGCATAATCGGCCCAGCGCGGAGCGGCGTCGACCCCGGCGGTGGGCGAAAAGGCGCGGGTCTGGCGGTCCCAGCCGTGGATCGGATGCTGCGCGGCCATGATCTCTTCGGCGTTCATCCCATCAAACCAATCGTATCCGGCATTGAACTGGCGGACATGATCGAGGCAGAACCAGCGGTAATCGCCCGGCCCGTCAAAACTGGGCCCGCGCGGCCCAGGCGCGCGGAATTCGCCCGGCTCGTCGCACCCCGGCCAGTCGCACAGCCGCCGTTGGTCGCCCACCCGTCCATGAAATCGATCATTCTTCACCCCTTCCCCATGACAATTGTTCGGGTAGAAGGAAACCCATGAACACACCTGATGCCCCTAAAGACGCCCCCAAAGTTGCCGATGAAATCGAAGCTTTGCTGACCGTCGCCTTCGCCCCGACCCGCCTTGCCGTTATCAACGACAGCGCCAAGCACAGCGGGCACAGCGGCGACGATGGCTCGGGCGCGTCGCACTTCACGGTAGAGATCGAAAGCGCTGCCTTTACCGGGATCGCCCGGTTGCAGCGCCAGCGGATGGTCAATGCCGCACTGGGTGACATTCCGGGCCAGCGGGTTCATGCTCTGGCAGTCAAGGCGCGGGCGCCGGGGGAGTAAGGGAGAGATCATGACTTTTGCAGGACAAACCGCTTGGATTACGGGCGCATCGTCGGGAATTGGCGCGGCGCTGGCGCGGGCATTGGCCCAGCAGGGCGCGCAGCTGGTGCTGTCGGGCCGCAATATCGGCGCTTTGGAAGAGGTCGCCAAGGATTGCGGCGAGGCACTGATCCTGCCGTTTGAAACGACCGATATCACCGCGATTGCCCCGGCAGTGGAACAGGCCTGGCAATGGGCGCAGGCTGGATCTGGCGGGATCGACCTGCTGGTCAACAATGCCGGGATTTCGCAGCGCAGTCTGGCGCAGGAAACCGATTATTCGGTTTATGAACGGGTGATCGGTGTCGACCTGCTCGCCCCGATTGCACTGACGCAGGCGCTTTTGCCACGGATGGTGGCACGCGGCAGTGGGCGGATTGCGATGATTTCCAGCATCGCCGGGAAAGTCGGCGTGCCGATGCGCACAGCCTATTGCGCCGCCAAATTCGGGATCGCGGGCTATGCCGATGCCTTGCGCGCCGAGGTTGGCCATCTCGGCCTTCAGGTACACAACATCTATCCCGGATCGATCGCCACCGATGTATCGCGCAACGCCCTGACAGCCGACGGATCAAAGCGCGGCGTATCCGATAAGGTAATCGACAACGGCATCGCGCCAGCCCTTGCGGTGGCGCAAATGCTCGAACAAATGCTGGCGGGCGCGCGGGAGATTATCGTGGCCGAAGGGGCTGAACTGGCGATGGGTGAGGCCCGCCGCACCCCCGATGCGCTGCTCGATCAGATCGGTGCCTTCATGGGCGCCGGTTACGTCCAGCGGATGAATGACGGAGCACAGTGATGCAGCAGAAACGCGTGACGCTGGGCAACGGGATCGAACTCGACGTGGTCGACGAAGGCCCGCGCGATGCGCCCGTGCTGATTTTCCTGCACGGTTTTCCGGACAGCCACCGGACCTGGCGACACCAAATCGCGCACCTGTCTGGACACTTCCGCTGCATCGCCCCAGATCAGCGCGGCTATCGCGGATCGTCAAAGCCCAAGGGCGTGGAAAACTACACCCCAGACAAGCTGATCGGCGATATTTTCCTGCTCGCCGCCGCGCTCGATGTGCAGCACTTCACCGTGGTCGGCCACGATTGGGGCGGCGCGATTGCCTGGGGCGTGGCGCTGATGGGCCAAGCGACCGGGCGGGTCACCCGCGCAGTCATTGCCAACGCGCCGCATCCGGCGATCTTCCCAAAGTTGCTGTACATCAACCAGCAACAGCGGCAGGCCAGCCAGTACTTCCGGCAGTTCCGCGATCCCGCCAATGACGCGCTGGTCCAGCAGTTTGGCCTTGGCGGCCTGCTGCTCAAGGCCTTTGGCGAGACGCCCGAAAACCCGAAAGTGGAGCCCGAGGAACGCGCCGCGCTGCTGGCCGATTGGGAAAACCGCGACGCGGCGATTGCGATGCTCAACTGGTATCGCGCCAGTCCGATGGAAGTGCTCGATCTGGACGCGCCTTATGCACTGCCTGCCGGATGGAAGCCGATCTCGCTGCCGCCACTGACGATCCCGACACTGGTGATCTGGGCCTTGGACGATATCGCCTTGCCGCCCGCCAACCTTGACGGGCTGGACGAATACGTCACCGATCTGACCATCGAACGCGTGTCCGGCAGCGGGCACTTTGTGCAATGGGAAGCGCCAAGCCAAGTCAACGCCGCGCTCGATGCGTTCTTCGCCAAGACTGCCGATGCCGGCTGAGCCGCAGCGCGGCGGCATCGGTGCAGCGATTGCTGCGGCCGAAGCGCGCCAGCGCCGTTCGATGCTGCGCAACCATGGCGGCGGCGTGGCACCGGTCAGCACAATCGAGCTGTTTTTCGACCTGATCTTCGTGTTCGCGATCACCCAGCTGTCGCACTACTTGTTGGCAGAGCTGACCTGGCTGGGTGCGCTTGAGACGGTAATCCTGTTCAGCGCGGTGTGGTGGGCCTGGATGTGGACCACCTGGTCGACCAACTGGCTCGAGCCAGACCGCGCCCCGGTGCGGCTGATGATTGGCACGTTGATGTTGGCCAGTCTGGTGATGTCGAGCGCGATCCCCGATGCTTTCACCAGCAAGGGCCTGCTGTTTGCACTTTCCTATTGCGCGATGCAGATTGGGCGCTGTCTGTTTACCGCCTGGGCGATGGAACGCGACGCGGCCGGAGCGGGTCGCAATATGCTGCGCGCGGCGTGCTGGTTCGCGTTGTCAGCCCCGCTATGGCTGGCGGGCGCGCTGAGCGAAACTGCCGAACTGCGGATCGCCTGCTGGCTGGCGGCGTTGGCGATTGAATACACCGCGCCGATGGTCTTTCTGTGGGTGCCGGGTTTGGGCCGATCGGCCTTTTCGGAATGGAGCGTGTCCGGATCACATATGGCCGAACGCTGCGGCCTGTTCATCATCATTGCGCTGGGCGAAGGGCTGATCCTGATCGGCTCGACCTATGCCGGGGCCGAGCCGCAACCGGGGCTGAACCTGGCGCTGGTCAATGCCTTTGCCGGGTCGTTCGCGATGTGGTGGCTCTATTTCGATATGGGTGCGCGGCGCGGGGCACGGCATATCGAAAACCACGCGCTGCCGGGCCTGATTGCGCGGCAGGCATTTACCTATTGGCATATCCCAATTGTTGCCGGCGTCGTCGTTCTGGCGGTGGGGGACGAGCTGGTGATGGCGCATCCGCTGGAGCCGGTGCACCCGGAATTCGTGGCTGTCGTGCTCGCCGGGACGCTGTTATTCCTGCGCGGTCTGGGCGGGTTCAAGCGAATATCCAGCGGCAACCCGTGGTTCCCAGCCTCTCACGGTTACGGCATGGGCTTTGCAGTCGCCATCGGCCTGTGGGGCTGGTTCGCCCATCCGCCCGCGCTCGCGCTGTTTTCTGCAACCACCCTTCTGTTCACGAGTGTCGCGGTGTGGGAATGGGTTAGCTTTCACGGCGGCTGGATGGAACGGATCGAGGCACGCGGTTGGTGGCTGGGCAAAGTGATGCGCCGCCGCCTGGAATACAACCGCGCGCGGCGGCTGGCGAAAGAGGCTGCGGCGAAACGCTAAATCGTCCGTTCACTGCCGCCCCAGCCGATCCACGCGCCGTGCGGGTGGGCGCGGGTGACCAACACCGGCTCGGCCCCGCCCGGCCAATACCGCACGGTCATTTCGTGGATGTGCATCACCCGGTTGGCCTCCAATGAGACCCACGCCAGGGGCCGCTCTGCCGTTGCCCGCGCCCCCGCAGCCTCCATCGCCGCTGTGACCCGCGCCTTTTGATCTTCGGGGACATATTGCCAGACGATCGAATGCATCAGCATCCGGGTGGTCCCGGCCGTTTGCGGTTTGGCCAGCTCAGCCTCAACAAAGTCGGCGGCGTTCATGTGGACCAGATCGGGCGGTGATTTCAGCGCCTGCGCAATCGCCGCATCCATCCGTTCAAACCGCACTGTGTGTTCGGGCCAGATATAGGCCTTCAGCCGCAGCGCCTGAACGGGATCGGTCAGGTCAACCGGCGCGACATCGCAGCCTTTGGTCGAAGCGATGGTGAAGCTCCGGTTCGGCGGAGCATCGCCTTGCCATTCGGGCTGAAAGCGCATTGCCCCTGGTTCCGGCCCGACCTGAACCCCGCCCAGATCATAATGGTAGCGATCGAGCATCAAGTTGATCCCGGCGCTCGATCCGATTTCGAGGCAATGGAAACGCGGCGGCAGTCCTTGATCGGCTAGCCACAGCATCGCGGCGATGAAATTGGACGAACGCCCCGCCTCATTGGTCTGCGGCGGGCCATCGAGCCACGGCAGCAGCTCCGCCTCATGCCCGGCGATGACGGCGGCGACGATGGCGGCGTCGTCAATGCCCGCTTGGTCGGCGTAGATCGGTTTGAGCGCGGGTTCGGTGCCTTTGAGCTGCAGGGCATGAATTCCCCCCGCCAGCCGCAGCGGCAGGGCATCGGCCAGCGGCGCGCCGGGCCAATTGCGTAGCCGCTCAAACAGCGCACCACCCTCACCCCGCTCCAGTAAATCGCGCACTGCGGCGATAATCCGCGCGGTCACTTTCGCGCCAGAGGCCGTGCAATAGGCGACTTGATTGTCAAACGCCGCAGCCACGATCCCCGGCCCGCTCGCATCAATATCGATGAACTGATAATCCTTGGCCATTACCGCCGCTCCTTGCCCTTTTTGCCGCACCGCCTTAAGGGCCGCGGCTATGTCCAGCTCGCTCACTTTCGCCGTGCCCAAGGGCCGCATCCTTGATGAGGCGCTGCCGCTGATGGCCCGTGCCGGGGTGGTGCCCGAAGCCGGCTTTCACGACAAGGGCAACCGCGCGCTTTCGTTCGCTTGCGAAGACAGCGATATGCGGATCATCCGGGTCCGCGCGTTTGATGTCGCGACCTTTGTGGCCCACGGCGCCGCACAATGCGGGATTGTCGGATCGGATGTGGTCGAGGAATTCGCTTACCCCGATCTCTATGCCCCCGTTGATCTCGATATCGGCCACTGCCGCCTGTCGGTTGCCGAGCCTGAGCTGGGCGCAGGCGACAACAGCCACGTTAGCCACCTGCGGGTAGCCAGCAAATATCCCAACCTGACCCGCCGCCATTTTGAGCGGCAGGGCATTCAGGCCGAAGTGGTCAAGCTTAACGGCGCGATGGAACTGGCCCCCGGGCTGGGTCTGGCCAGCCGGATCGTCGATCTGGTCTCGACCGGACGGACGCTGAAGGACAACGGCTTGATCGAAACCAGCCGGATCCTCGACATTTCCGCCAGATTGATCGTCAACCGCGCCGCGCTCAAAACCGACGAGCGGGTTGCCGCGCTGGTCGAACGGTTCCGCGCCCTCGTTTTACAAGTGAAGGCCGCCTGATGCTACGCCTCAACTCCCGCGACCCCGGCTTTGACAAAGCGTTCAAGCGGCTGGTCGCTGACCGGCGCGAAAGCGGCGAAGATGTTGCCCGCGATGTCCAGGTGATCCTGAACGACGTGAAGAACCGCGGTGATGTGGCGCTGATCGAAATGACCGCGCGTTGGGATGGCCATGCGCTCTCCAGCGATGCCGATTGGTCGTTTGGCGCTGAGGAATGCCGTGAGGCGTTCGATGCGCTGAAACCAGACCTGCGCGCCGCATTAGAACTCGCCGCTCAGCGAATCCGTGCTTTCCACGAAAAGCAGCTGCCCAAAAATCGCGATGAAACCGACGATCTGGGTGTCCGGATGGGATCGCGCTGGCGTGCGGTTGATGCCGCCGGGCTCTATGTTCCGGGTGGCCGCGCAGCCTATCCCTCGTCGCTGCTGATGAACGCGATCCCGGCCAAAGTCGCCGGGGTTGAGCGGTTGGTGGTGGTTACGCCAACGCCCAAGGGTCAGGTCAACCCGCTGGTCCTTGCTGCAGCGCACTTGGCCGGAGTTGATGAAGTGTGGCGGGTTGGCGGGGCGCAGGCTGTTGCCGCGCTCGCCTATGGCACGCAGCGGATTGCGCCTGTCGATGTAATCACCGGACCCGGCAACGCCTGGGTGGCAGAGGCCAAGCGCCAGCTGTTCGGCGTGGTCGGGATCGACATGGTCGCCGGGCCGAGTGAAATCTTGCTGATCGCCGATGGCCAGAACGATCCCGAATGGGCCGCCGCCGATCTGCTCAGCCAGGCCGAACACGATCCCGCCGCGCAATCGATCATGATCACCGATGATCCGCTGTTCGCCGATATGGTCGCCGACCGGATCGGGGTCGAACTGGCGATGCTGCCCAGCGCCCGGGTCGCAGCGGAAAGCTGGAACACCCACGGCACGATCATCGAAGTGGCAAGCATGGACGAGGTTCCAGCGCTGGCCAATGCGCTCGCCGCCGAACACGTCCAGATCGCGACTGACAATCCTGAAAAGCTGTTCAAACAAATCCGCCACGCTGGATCGGTGTTCCTCGGGCGGATGACCCCAGAGGCGGTCGGTGACTATATCGCCGGGCCCAACCACGTCCTGCCAACCGGCCGCCGCGCGCGGTTCTCCTCTGGGTTGTCAGTGCTTGATTTCATGAAGCGGACCAGCTTCATCCAGCTTGATGAAGCAGCGCTGAAAGCAATAGGCCCCGCCGCGATCGAACTGGCCGACGCCGAAGGGCTGACCGCGCACGCCCGCTCCATCGAAGTAAGGCTTGGAATATGACCGCCCGCCCCAAAGCCCGCTCAGCCGCTCGGCTTGCCGCCGTTCAGGCGCTCTATCAGCTCGAAATGGAAGGCACCGTGCTCGAACGGTTGCTCGACGAATTCCACCAGCACCGGCTGGGGGCAGAAATCGAAGGCGATCAGTATGCCCAAGCCGAAGTCGCGTTCTTTGATGACGTGGTCAAAGGTGCCTCGGCCCGTCGCGACGAAATTGACGAACTACTCTCCACCAAATTGGCCGAAGGCTGGCGGCTGGAACGGCTCGACAAAACCATGCGCCAGATTCTGCGCGCCGGCGCCTGGGAACTCATGGCCCGCGCCGACGTGCCGACCGCCACCGTGATCACCGAATACGTGGACGTCGCCCACGCCTTCTTTGAAAGCCGCGAAGCGAAATTCGTCAATGGCGTGCTCGATTCGGTGGCGAAGGTGGTTCGCACCTGACCACCGAACTCGCCTTCATCGCCGCCTTGCGAGGCTTGGCCACGCACCCTGCGGCGCGGGGCTTGCACGATGATTGCGCGGTGCTCGACTTTGGCACCGAGACTCTGATCTTGACCCACGACACCATGGTCGAAGGCGTACATTTCCTGCCCGGTCAATCCGGTGAGGATCTGGCGTGGAAGCTGGTGGCCAGCAATATGTCCGATCTCGCCGCCAAAGGCGCGCAGCCGCTGGGCGTGCTGCTGGCGTATCAGTTGGGTGATGACGATCCGGCTTTTTTGCGCGGATTGGAAGCGGCGCTAAACCATTACGACGCAGCCCTCCTCGGTGGCGATACCGTCAGCGCTAATGGCCCGCGCAGTCTGGGGCTGACCGCAATCGGCCGCGCCACCTGCCAAACTGTGCCATCGCGCAGCGGCGCGCAGGTGGGCGATGGGGTGTGGATCACTGGTCCAGTCGGCGCGGCGCTGCTGGGATTTGAAGCGCTGCAATCGGGCACTGGCGATTCCAGCTTTTACCGGCGCGGGCAAGCGCTGCTAAGCGAAGGCCAAGCCCTTGCTCCGCTGGTCAGCGCGATGATGGATGTGTCCGATGGGCTGCTGCTCGATGCCCGCCGACTGGCCGAAGCTTCCGGGGTGACACTGGCGCTTGATCGGGCTGCCGTGCCAATCGTCACCAGTGAGGATCGCCGCGACGAAGCCTTGCGCTGGGGTGTTGATTACGCGCTGCTGCTGACCCTCCCCGCAG
>JANMHL010000003.1:0-11618 GCA_031375125.1 Novosphingobium sp.
GTATAACACCACCGGCGACAGCAAATACCGCCCGGCGCCGCTGCTGGTCAAATATGTCGAAGCCGGCTGGCTGGGCCGCAAGGCCGGGCGCGGGTTCTATGACTATTCGGGCGATGTCCCGGTTCCGACGCGCTAGGCAAAGCGAACCCGTGCAAGTGAAACCGACATGAACCTTGCGGCCTGGAAACGGCGGTTCTGGCAGAACGCGATCGACCCGCAGCACCCGCTCGCCTCCATGGCGCGGTGGCCGCGCTGGTTGCTGGCTTGTGCGATCAAACGGCCAACCGTGGCGCGGTTCGCAACCGGTGGCCTGAAAATGCAGCTGGTGCCCAAACTGCACAGCTTTGGATCAACCTCGATCTATATCAAACGCGATTACTACGAGCCGGAATTGCTTGGCGTCGGCCGATTGATCCAGCCGGGCAGCGTGGTGCTCGACATCGGCGGCAGCTTCGGGATTTTTGCGCTGTTTATGGCGCACTACGCCGGGCCAGGTGGAAAAGTTCACAGCTTTGAGCCGGGCCGGTTTTCGTTCGAACAGATCACGGCAAACGTCGCGCTAAACCGCTTTGAGAACCGAACTACCGTCCACCGGGTTGCGGCCAGCGACAAGCCCGCTGTGCTGCAATTGTTCCACATCGGCGATGCCCCGGTGACCTTCTCGGTTGGCGGCGGTGCGGGCATTGCCGCCGAGGAGGTCCCAGCCGTGCGGGTTGCTGAGCAAATTCCAGCTGAAGACGCAGCGCAAGTCAGCTTCATCAAGATCGACGTCGAAGGCTATGAAATCGCCGCACTCGAAGGCGCGCGGCCGATCCTTGAAGCCAACCACCCCGCGATCATGTTCGAAGTTTCTGCCGATGCGCTTGCAAGGCAAGGCCAGACACCGGTAGATGTTTTCGCGTTCCTGAGCAGCTTTGGTTATCGCTTCTGGATGCTGGAGCAGGGCCGGTTCGTGCCGCAGAATGGCCCGTGCGAAGGCAATGTGTTTGCTTCTATCGACGATTTGGCAGCGCGGTGATGCCGCCCACCCTGCTTGCCACTGGCTTCGTGGTCGATGCGCCCGATCAAGGCACCACGTTCCCCTCGGCCGGCGGAAATTCGGCCAATCCGAAAGTGCAGGCGGTCTATTGGCGCTGCCTCGTGGCGCTGTTCGCCTCTGCGCGGATCACCAACCCTGACCAACGGCTAGCGCTGTTCTGCAATGTCCACCCGCCGGTGGTGGACGGGGTTGATCTGGCGGCGGTGCTGACCAAATATGCAGTGGAACTGCATCTGGTGCCCTTGACCGCCCGGCTGCCCGAAGGCCGCGCCGCATCGTGGGGCAATGTGCTCTATTTCTTCGATATTCTGACTGCGCTGGAGAGCGAACCAGACGATCTGCGGTTCGCGCTGGTCGATAGCGACGTGCTGGTCACGGCTTCGCTCGCGCCGCTATGGGCCTTGCTCGATGGTTCGGAATTCGCCGGTTATGTAGTCGAAACGGGCGCGGACGAGCCGGTCAACGGGATGACCCGCCGCAGCATGGCCGCCGCTGCCGAAGGACTGGCCGGGCGGCCATTCGCCCCCGTGCCGCATTTCGGCGGGGAACTGTTCGCGACCACCATCGGCGCCTGGAAACGTCACCGGCAACCCTTCGACACCATGCTGGAACAGGCCACCCTGGGGACGGGTCCGGCGGCAGGTGTGCTGACCGAAGAGCACATTTTCTCAATCGCCTTTGCCCTGCTCGATCATCCTGCTGCGGACGCGCAGAGCGTGATCAAACGGATCTGGACCAGCCCGCGCCACAACACGGCCCAGCCGGGCGATCAGCACTTGCCGATCTGGCACTTGCCGGCCGAAAAGCGCTATGGCCTCAAGGATTTGTATCACTGGCTGGCCCGCTGCGGTTTTCCGACTGATCTGCCTGCCGCTGCCTTGCACAGCCAAGCGATGCGGCTCTGCGGAGTTCCGGCCAAGTCAGCGGGAAAGTGGCTGCACGACGGAATCAGACAGGTCGCGGCGAAGTTGCCCGGTTTGGGCTGACTTGCACAGAATCGCGGCGGTGCTAGGCCTTGGCTTGGGCAAACACTGAGCCGGGGGGCGGCGTAACGGAAATGGGCGGGAACGAAGCGGACAGCGCAACTTCTGCCAAGCCAAGACGCCGCCGCAGCGTGGGCAAGGCTAAGGGCAAACCAGCGGCAGTCGGCCTGCTTGGGTGGGTCAGAACCCCACAATTCGGGCGCGGCTTGTTCGCGGTGATGCTGGTGCTGGCTGGTAGCTATGTCTGGCAGACGTGGCGTTCCGTCAGCCTGTCCGGCGAACGGCTTGGCCCGATTGCATTGGGGATGAGCGCCGATCAGGTCCGCGCCGTGATGGTTCCGGCGCAAGCCAATCAAGCCGCCGAGGCAGGGTTGGTCTTCGAACAGGATGGGCGCCGGTTGGTGGTGCAGTTAGATGGCCCGGACCAGCGCGTTTCGGCGATTTCCTGCCACGAACAGATCATTACCGCGCCGCCCTGCCCGGCGCTGCTCGACGTGCGGATCGGCGACCCGCGTGACGAAGTGCTGCGCAAGGTTGGACCTGGGCGCTTGCATCTGAACGGCCAGCGCGAGCGCCGGGATTATCTGCAACTGGGCGCGTCAATTGACCTTCACGGTGGACAGGTCGTGCAGATCACTCTGCGTGCTGGACCCGGCCGGGACCGGCTGTGGCAAATGCTGCTATGGCGCCTGATCCCCTGACCGGGCCGATCGGCGGGATAACCCAACCGGGTGTTCGCGCAACAGATCGAGCAGGCACCACAACACCTGCGGCGAGAGGTAGACCAGCAGGTGCTCGGCCGAAAATGCCCCCAACGGATAGCGCCAAAGTGCGATTCCCAGCGCTACCATGCCAAGCGCAATTGCATGCGCCGCCAAAATGCCCCATGGCTTGGCCAGCGAGATGGGCAGCCGCAACGCCAATCGACTGGCAAAATAGGTAACAATTAGAGCCCCTAGGATCTTTGTCTGCAAGTCCATGACACTCCCCCTGCTCCCCGCCGACAAAGTTAGCATGGCTGCACGGCCTGACAAGGCGCTGCCGTGAGCCGCCGCCGGGTCGCACTGGGGATCGGAGCCAACGCGATTGATCGCGCCGCTATTGCGCTGATGACGCTGCTGTTGGTGCCGATCCTGGCATCGCACTGGGGGCTCGCGCGGTATGGCGGCTGGGCGATGCTGACCACGGTGCCAAGCCTGTTCGCGCTCGGCGATCTTGGCTTTGCCAATGCCGCAGCGGTGCGGATGACGATGGAGATCGCCCGCGGTGAAGTGCGCGAAGCGCGCAGCACGATCCGCAGCGCATCGCAGGTCGTCGCAGTCGCCTGCGGGCTCATTCTGACGCTGGTCGGCGGACTGGCCTGGCTGCTGCCCGATCACTTTATCCTGGACGTTCCGCTGACATCGCATCTGGAAATGCGCTGGGCGATTGTCGCGCTGGCAGTTTATGCCTGCGTCGTGATGGGCTGTGCGCTGTTGCAGGGCGTATTCCGCAGCAACGCGCGGTTCGCTTTGGGGACAGTGCTCTCAACGGTCACTACCCTGCTGGAAACTGGCCTGCTGGTGCTGGTGGTTTGGCAAGGGCACGGGATCATGGCCGGAGCTTTGGCTATGATGGCCGGCCGCATGATCGGCTTTGTGACCATGTTCCTTAGTGCCGCCAGCCTGCGAACCGGGGTGCTTCCGGGGCTGACCGGCGGCAGCACGGCGGTGCGGCGTGATCTGCTTGGGCCAGCGCTGGCCGCGATGTCGATCCCGCTGGCAGCGGCGCTATTGCTACAAGGTACGGTCGTGGCGCTGGGCTTGGTGGCGGGCACTGCTTTGGTCCCGGCATTTGTTGCGGCGCGCACGCTGTCGCGGATCGGCCTGCAAGGCTCGCAGGTCCTGACCACCGCGCTGATGCCCGAGTTCGGCGCCGAAACGGCCAAGGGCAACCACCGCGCGGTGATCCGGATGTTTGTTGCGGTTTTGGGCACGGTAGCGGCGATTGCCGTGCCGTTCTCGATTTTGCTGGCGCTGGCTGGACCATGGGTTGTCCAGCTTTGGTCCAATGGTCACATTGCTGTCCCTGAAAGCCTGATGTTGGCAATTGCCGTATCGGCGCTGTGCGGAGGGATCTGGAATCCGCTGTCGAATCTTATGCTAGCGGTTAATCGTCAATCCGAATTCGCGATTGTCTATGCCATTTTAGCCGCTTTAGGAGTGGCTCTGACCTTGCTGATCGGACCAGTGCTGGGCAGCACCGCGCCAGGTATTGCACTGGCTGCGGTTGATTTCGCGATGCTGCTGTTAGTCGGCCGGTTTGCGCTGCGGCACTGGGTCAAGCAGAACAGCCTGTCCGAAGTGACTGGCGAACTGGCTCAGGAGGCACGGGCGGATCTAGATCGCCTGTTCGGGCGGAAGCCGAAAGACTAGCCCAACACGCTGCTGGCGTGCAGGGCAATCCGGGCGCGAAAATCGGCCCAGGTCCAGTTTCGCGCCTCACCGCCGATCGCCACCGCGTCCATTCCGCCGCTGGCCCGTCGAACGATCAGCTGCTCGATCACGTCGGACAAGGCAAGGATGTCACCGGCCGGAACCAGCGTCCGAGCCGCAGCGCTCAGCGGTAGATCGGGCAGGCCGGTGTTGGCTGTGCCAACGATATGACAGCCCGCAGCGAGCGCTTCGAGATAGGTCAATCCAAAGCCTTCGATCAGCGATGGCATGATGAACACGTCGGCCCGCTGCATCAGGGTATCGAGCGCAGCGCGGTCTTGTCGCCCAAGCAATTCAACCCCCGGTTGTTTGGCCAGTTCGGCGATACCCGGATCGATCGCATAGCACACCAGCGTCAGCCGCGCCCGCGCCGGATCGACCCCGCGCCAGGCCCGCAGCAGGTGGTGCAGCCCCTTACGTTGCAGGCCTTGCCCAACAAACAGAAACTGCGCTGGACCCTCTTGCGGGCGGAGCCGGGGCAAAACGCTGGTTTCAAAACCATAGGGTACGATCGTGATCCGTTCGGCTTCGCATCCGGCGTGTTCCAGCGAGCGCGCAGTCATCGCGCTGGCACAGACCACCGCATCGGCATGGCGCCAGCTTTCGTTGACCCGCTCTTGCCCGGCATAACGTTGTTCCTGAGCAAAGGACCAGGCGGTCTCGGGATGCAGTGCGGCATCTTGCCGCAGCAATTCCATAGTCAGGCCGGGCAACGGGTGAAATTCGAAGTCGACCACTTTCATCCCGCGCGGGATTTGCTGCCAATGCGGCAGATAACCCGAATAGCAATACAGATTGGCCTCCAACCGCTTCGCCACCGCCAAGGCACGGCGACCGATCATCGGATCGGTGTGCGGGAACACCCGGTTCATCGGCAGGCCCAGTTTGGCCGCACTGTGCTGGATCAGGAAGCAGGCCGTACTATTAGCTGTGCTGGCATGCGGCAGCAGAGCGCTGTGGCGCCGCGCCATCGGACCGGGCAACCAGCTGGGCGGCACGTCCGGCGCGTAGTAGTCGGTCACAAATCGCCGCAGCAACCCGGCCTGGTGCAGCGCGACCGGCACCTGATAGCCGTCACGGCTGCCATTTATCGCACAGACAAATCCGTTAGCTTGCATGACGTTCCGGTTTCGAAGGGGGAGGCACCTAGCAAAGCGGGTAATGCCGCACCCGGATTCGGCCAAGCGCATTTTTGGTTATTTGCCTTTCCTACACGAACCATTATGGTTATTTGACCGATTCTTCGCTGTCCGGAGAATTGACCATGCCCACCCCGATCCTCGTTTCCGCACCGGCCGCCTATGCGCCGGTCAGTGCCATCGGCTATGCCGAACCAGATTCCACCCTTTCGCCGGTATCGATCGAAAAACCGCTACCCGTCAGCGCCGTCAGCGCGCCGGTGCCCGCTGCGTTGACTGGCAGCACGGCCGCAACGGCCCTGATTGGCCCGTTTACGCCCACTTCCAACAAGCCTGTGATGCTGGCCTTGTCCGGAATCTGGTCGGGTTCGGTCAAGCTGCTCCGCTCGGTCGATGGCGGCACCACCAAATTGCCGCTGACCGCCGCTGGGCTGGCATGGGGCGTGTTCAGCGCCAATTGCTGCGAGCCGGTCTGGGAAGAAACCGTGACCGGGGCTGCGCTCTATCTTGATGTCACGCTCGGTTCGGGCACGCTGACCTACCGGGTGGCGCAGTAAGATGGCGCTGGATATCATCGCCCGCGGCATGGCCGCCGCCGAAATCGCCCGGCAAAAGCGCCTGCGGGTGCTGAACACCCTGCGCACCTCAATTGCCAAGGCAGACTTCAACCCGCCTGCGCTGACCGCAACTTTGCCTGTGATCGGCGCGCCGTTGACCGCCACCGGGATCGCCAGTGGCACCACTTGGCAAGTCTCGACTGCCGCCGGTCCGCTTCATGCCAGCAAATACACGTTTGTGGGCGGCAATTGGCAGAACCCAAGCGCGGTGTTCCCCAACACTGAATTCTACAAGGCAATCTCATCACGGGTTGGCAACGGCACCGATCCATTGCTCAACCCGCAGCAAGGGCCGGGATCGCGGGTCCGGTTCGTCTGTGCAGCGCCTGTGCTGGAGCTCTATGTCCAGATGTCAGCAGCGGCGGTCGGCGGCGGTTTTCGCCTGCGGGTCGATGGCAAGCTGGCCTATTCGGGCGTGATCGGCAACGCCGGCAATGGCTTGCTGCGGTTCATTCCGATTACTTGGGGAGCAGGCGCGGCGGCGGACCGCAAGGACCGCCATTACGAACTGGAATTCGCTTCGGTCGGCGGCTTTGTCGGGGTTCGCGCCAGCAATCTCTATAAGCCCAGCCCTTGGCCGCAGGCTGATGGTCTGCGGGTACTGCTGCACGGGGATTCAATGCTCGCCACCGTGGTCGACACCGCCGCGATCGACACCTATCCTTATGGTGCGCAAGGAGCCCTGATCGGCGATTTCCTGGGCCAATGCGACACCTGGTCTTCAGGCGTTGGCGGGTCTGGCTGGATGGCACCGGCTGTACATGACCGCAGCTGGTTCAACGAACGGCTTACAAGCGATGTGCTGGCGCCGGCGCCCGACGTCATCATCGAAACGGGCGGCGGTAACGATGCCGCGCTGACGCCAGCCCAGGGTACTATTCAGCCGTTGATAGAAACCTGGCTGGGCACCGTGCTAAGCGCCAAGCCCGAAACGCTGGTGTTCATGACCGGGCCGATCATCGCCAGCAACGGCGGCGCGGCGCACACCACGATCCAAGCTGCGAAACAGGCCGCAGCCGCAAAATTCCCGCGCAATGTTGCCTTTATCGACACGCTGACCGACCCGTGGGTATCGGGCACGGGCCGCGCCGGGACCCCTATCGGTGATGGCAACCGCGACTGGATCTGCGGCACCGATGGCGCGCACCCGACTGCCGAAGGCCATCGCTATTTGGCGGGCCGGGTCGCGCGTGCGGTCGCCCAAGCGATCCCGACCTTAATCGCAGCGCAGGCCTGATCACCTCCCCCTTTACTCAAGCCACGGAGCCCTTGATGGCCGACTTTCTGTTTACGCAATTTTCCAGCCAGAACATCAATTCCAGCACCGATCTGGTGCTGACCAGCGGGCGCAGTGTGAAAGGCCAAGCTCCCGACAGCTACGTCGCGGATAGCCTCGCCACAGCTGCGTTGTTTGCAGCTCACCCCCGCTTCGTGGGAAAGACCGCAAACAACCGCTATTTCCGGGCGATCCCGGCCAATGGCGAAATCCAGATTGAACTGGGCGGTGCGATTGGCGATGGCGCCGCCAACGATCAGCCTGCGATCCAGGCCACGATTGCTTACGCCGAAGCGATTGGCACACGCACCGTGGTCTTCACCGCCAAGGCCTACCGCCTGCACTGCCCGTTGCGGACCAGTGATCCGGCCGACCTGATCGGGCAGCATTTTTATGATGGCCGGCCGCTGGTGGTTTCGACTCCGCTGGTGCTCCGCTCGGCCCGCCACGGCGGATCACGGCTGGAATTCCGCGCGAGCAACGGCAACGAGCGCCAGAACAGTTGGCAACAAGTGTTCTCGGCCAGCACCAATCAACAGATGGTCTGGCGCGGCGGGGCGGTGTTCATCAAATGCCCATCGGTCGAACCGGCTGACCTGGCTGACCGGCCCGGTATCACTCTGATTGATATCGCGCTCGATGGCGGAATACCTCAAGGCACGGTCTTCGAATGGCCCGCCCGGATCAGCGACGGCGAAGGTTGGGACGCAACCGATAAGGGGATCGAGATCGAGCCCGATCGATTTTCCGGCGACATCCGCCTGATCCGTTCGTCGATCACCGGCTTTCGCGGCGAGCTGATCTATCAAGCCGGTGAACTCAACGGCGAACTCTATATCCGCTCGTCCGTGCTAGGCGAAACCAACGGCGATCTGTTTCAATCGTGCGGGACCAATCTGGATATCGACGGGCTGCTTGGATACAAGGGTTTGGCCACCTACGAAGGCTGGTCCGGACGGCGCGGACGGATGGTGAACACCGTATTCGAAGACTGTGTCCGGACCGGCGGCATTGCCGGCGGACGGGTCTCCCCCGGGATCAACCGCAACACCCCGCTGCGGTTTGCCGATGGGCTGATCCCTTGGTTCGCAATCGACGCCGAGTTTCGCAATTGCGGCCCGGTAATGCTGGGATCGTGGGTGCGAGGGCGGATCATGTTGACCGACAGTTACCTCACTCTCGAAGGATCACAGGTCTATGGCGAAGGGCTGCATGACCTCGATCTGGAGGTGATCGCGCAGGTCGATCAGCTGACCGACTTTCCCGCAGTGGTGCTGCTCGGATCGGCCACACCAGGCAAGCAGACGTTGTCAGATGTCCGCATCCGGCTGCGCTGCTGCCGCACCGAAGAGGCCCGCGCCAATGGCCGGATCCATTCACAGCCGGTCGATTACCGCGGCTCGTTCGGCCCCAATGTGGTGATCGAACAATCAAGTGGCGAGGCGCAGCGCGGCAGCGGGCCTTCGGGCACCGCGCTGACTGCCGTGTCCGACAACTACCCTTGCTTTCGTGGCAACCGCTGGGTGCGCACCAGTTCCAGCTGGAGCAACCTCAACCAGGACCTCTCGGCCAACCCGCAGATTGTCCCGCGCGCCGATCTGATGGCGGTCTATGCCAACAGCGCCGGAACCTGGCCGATGATCATGCCAGTCAGCGGGATCCAGCACGGGCATGAATTGACTCTGCGCAACCTGTCGGGCGGCGGCACCTTCGCCTCGCTTGCTGCCGCGGGCGCTGGGGCGAGTCTGCCCGCAACCCGCGTGCTGGCGCCCGCTGCACAGATTACGCTGCGATTCGATCAGGAAGCGCTGCTCTGGCGCGAAGTAGAGGAGCCGCTCGCGCTCAGAGCCAGCGCGTCCCCCGCGATTGCCGCGATTCCGGCTGGCGGGGTTTCGCTCGAACTGTCAGTAACCTGTGCAGGCGCAGCGTCGGGCATGGCTGCACAGGTAACGCCAGAAATCGATCTGGGCGACAGCTTTGAAGTTTGTGCCATCCGGGTCAGCACCAATTCGGTTAAGTTCCGCCTGCGCAACAATGGCACGGCTGCGGCAGCGCCAGTCGCAACCAGTTGGACCGTGACCGCAGCCTATCCGGGCTGAGCCAGGGCCTTTACCGCACTGACAAAATGGCGCACGTCGCCGCGTTCGCTGCTGGCGGACGCGGCGACGCTGGCCGCCCGCCAGGTCTGCTCATCGCGGTCAAGCAAGGCCATCGCCGCGACCAGCCCGGCCGGACGCCAAGGATCGACCAACCAGCCGTTGACGCCGTTGTCGATCAGATCGTCCACCGCACCGGGTTTGGTTGAGATCAGCACCGGCAAGCCCAGCGCCAGCGCCTCGATCACCACGAAGCCAAAGGTTTCCTGCACGCTGGGGAACACCAGTGCGAGCGCATCGCGCATCGCCTGAGCCACCTGATCAGGCGTGGCAGCGCCTTCGAAGCGAACCTGATCGGCCACACCCAATTCAGCCGCCAAAGCCCGCAATGGCGCCTCCAGCGGCCCGGCGCCGAGAATCCGCAAGGCCCGCGGGTGAACCGCTTGCTGGCGCCACTCGGCAAAAGCCCGCAGCGCGAATTCAAGGTTCTTTTCTCGGATCAGCCGGGCCACCACCAAAAAATCTCGCTGCGAATGGGTCGGCGGCTGGCCCTCGACCGAAGCCGGGGCGCGCGCTGCAATCCGGGCGATGTCCAGTGTATCGAAGCCCTCTGCAATCGGTCGGCGCTGAAACCCCAGAAAGTGCAAATATTCGATCGTCCGGCGGCTGCCTGCCATCGCCCCATGATAGGGCGCGAGTAGCAGTGCCTTAATGGCCTCGCGCCAGACCGACCGGTCCATATCATCGAACTTGCTGTCGATCATCGTGAACGTGCGAACGCCCCGGACCCGCAACACTAACGCCGCCAAAAACACCGGCAGATAGTTGTAATGACACAGGAAGACGGCGTCGGGGCGCGGCGCCAGGCAGGCCCGGATCAGCCGCAAGACCAGCAGCGGATTGCGCAGCGACCGGCCATCTGGATAAAGCGTAACGCGCCGTACCCCGGCCAGCCCCGCGCTGTCCCAGTCATAGACGATGCTGGTCCCGAAAAATTCGACTGCCGCCACCGCCATGGCCGGATCGGCGGCGCAAGCCTCGATCCGGTCAAAGTGTGATGGCCCCAGATTTTCCCAGGCAAACACCACCCGAATTGGCTTCATCGCCTGACTGCCCATTTTGTGCTTCAACTTCGCCGTAATAGGCAAAAGCCCCAACAGAGCAAGTGACAGGCGCACCTATTCATACTATGAAAGTCCAGCCGGCTCACATAGGCCGGACACAACAATAACAATGGTCGCTTGCAGCCGTGGCCGGGTCACATCACGGAGAATACCCTTGCGGCGAAGGCATGGCCTGATCTGGTACTGGAATCGCGTCAAAACCTATATTGGTCGGCCACGGATGATCGTGCAGACCAAACCGGTGGTGATCGACGATGCGCAGCGTTGTGAAAACCCGATCTTCATCGTCGGCGCGCACCGTTCGGGCACCTCGCTGGTCCGCCGCTTGTTCAATTCGCACCGCGCGATTGCCTGCCCGCCTGAAAGCTTTTTCATCGCCAACTACGCCGCGATGCTGGACGATAGGTTCGTCGGCGCGGGGTACGAAGCGTTCGGTTATTCCGCCGAAGAAGCCCGCAAGGACATTGCCCGCAAGGCATCGACCCTGCACGAGGCTTACCGGATCGCCACCGGCAAGGCGATCTGGGCGGACAAGACCCCGCAGTATACCGATCGCCTTGACGCGATCGACCGGCTCTATGGCGGCAAGGCCCGGTTCGTGCTGGTCCTGCGCCACCCCGGCGATATCGTCCATTCGATCTACAAGCGCGACTGGCGCTTCAACGAAATCGAAGACGGTTTTGAAAGCGCGCTAGCCCACGCCAAAAGCGCGATCGACAAGCTGCTGGCATTTGAGGGCAAACACCCCGATCGCTGCACCCGGATCGTCTATTGCGATCTGTGCACCGATCCAGAAACGGTGCTGACCCAAGCGCTGGGCCAACTCGGGCTGGAATTTGACCCCGGAATGCTCGACTTTGCCGACAAGGA
>JANMHL010000009.1:0-14524 GCA_031375125.1 Novosphingobium sp.
GTCGGCGGCATCGCCAATCGCGCCGCCTGCAACTGCGCCAACCGCTGCGCCAGCAACCGTGCCAAGCGTGCGATTGCCACGTCCACCAACCCGGTTGCCGATTACGCCGCCGATTACGCCGCCAATCACGGCCCCGCCAACCATTTTGCCGTTGCCGTGGCGGCTGCGGCATTCGGCCAACCAGCCTTCGCGGGCCTGCTGCCAGGCGGCCTGATCATATCCCGGCTGGGCCGGACCCTGCGGATGCTGCGCACCGCGCCATTCCGGGCGCATATCAGGCGCCGTGCCGTCATAGACCCGGCCAGCGGCGTCCATCACGCCCGGCTGGTGTGGCGGCGGAGGCAACTGCTGGGCCAGTGCCGGAGCAGCAAAGCCAAGCGCAGCCGCGCCAAGCAGAGTAAAGCGAACGGAACGAGCGGTCATGGTATTCCCCTGAAGAGGGCCGGGTGATGGGCCGGGTGATTCTGGCGTTAACCCGGAATTTAGCATCGAAACCCGCGCCAGACCAAGGGCTGGCGAGCGTTGTCTTGGCGCTGTCCCGATTCGGTGCAGGCCGAGCGGCTCAGATTACTGGCGCGATGATCGCCGCCAGCGCTTCGATGCCGGCGGCATCCTCGGCGTCGAAGCGGGCCAGATCGGGGCTGTCGAGATCGATCACGGCGATCACTTGCCCGCCGCGCAATACCGGCACGACCAGTTCGGACTGGCTGGCGCCATCGCAGGCGATATGGCCGGGAAAGGCGTGAACATCCGCCACAAGCTGGGTTTCCGCCGATTGCGCTGCCGTGCCGCAAACCCCTTGTCCTAGCGCGATCCGGATGCAGGCCGCTTTGCCCTGAAACGGTCCGAGCACCAGTTCGCCATCCACCATCCTGTAAAATCCAGCCCAATTGAGCTGCGGAACGAACTGCCAGATCAGTGCAGCAAGGTTGGCCATATTGGCCACGCCGTCGCTCTCGCCAGCAGTCAGCGCGCGCGCGGCTTCACCCAGTTCGCGGTAAAGTTCGGCCTTGGGCTGGGCGGGATTGGGTTCAAATGCGTACATTGCTCCCCGATAGCGTAGGTTCCGGTTGCCGCCTAGCCTGTGACAAAGTATCACTTGGGCCATGTCAACCAAACGCAAACTGCTTGTCGCCCTTTCTGTGTTCCTGCTCGTGATCGGCGGGTTCGTGTTCTACATCTGGCGCGGCACCCCGGCCGAGCACACCACACAGCAGCTTTCGGGCAAGGATCCGGTGATTGCCAAAGCCAAGCCCGAAGCGATCCCTTCGGTCGCGATTGCCAAGCCGATCGGCTGGGCCGCGGGCGAAGCGCCGGTTGCGGCCAAGGGGCTTGAGGTCAAGCGTTTCGCCGAAGGGCTCGACCATCCGCGCGTGCTCCATGCGCTTCCCAATGGCGATGTGATTGTTGCCGAAGCGCAATCGCCCACTTCGAACATGGGCGGCGGATTTACCGGTTGGATTGCCGCAAAGCTGATGATGCGCGCTGGCTCGGGCGGCGAATCGCCCGATCGGCTGGTGCTGCTGCGTGATGGCGATGGCGATGGCGTGGCCGAACAGCGCTTTACCTTGCTCGAAGGCAAGCACCTTGCCTCACCGTCCGGCCTCGCTTGGGGGGATGACCTGCTTTACGTGGGTAACCACGATGCGGTGCTCGTGTTCGACTACAAGTTGGGCGAAACCGCGATCACCGGCGATCCCCGCAAAGTGATGGCACTGCCCGCCGCCGGCAACCACTGGATGCGCAATCTGCTGCTGAGTGCGGATAGCAACCGGCTTTATGTCGCAGTCGGCTCGTCATCCAACATCGCGGAAAACGGGATGGAGGCTGAAGAGGGCCGCGCCGCGATCTGGGAGAAGGACCTGACCAAGGACGGCTTCCCGCGCCAGTTCGCCAAGGGCCTGCGCAATCCCAACGGCCTCGCCTGGAACCCGGCTAGCGGCGAACTGTGGACCACGGTCAATGAACGTGATCAACTCGGCCCCGATCTGGTCCCGGACTATCTGACCAATGTGCCGCTCGGTGCACACTATGGCTGGCCCTGGATTTACTGGAAGAAGTTCGACGATGACCGAGTGAAATGGCAGCCACCTGAATTCATCGACGACTATGTTCGAAAGCCCGAATATGCGCTGGGCGCGCATACCGCGCCGCTCGGGCTGGCCTTCGCGGTTGGCGGAGAACGGCTCGGCGCTGATTTCGCCAGCGGGGCGTTCATTGCCCGCCACGGGTCGTGGAACCGCAAACCGGCGGCGGGCTATGACGTGGTGTTCGTGAAATTCGATGCCAACGGCAATCCGCAAGGGTTGCCGGTTCAGGTCCTGAGCGGGTTCCTGACTGGCGATGGCTCCACCCACGGCCGCCCAACCTGGGTCGGCTTTGCCAAGGACGGCGCGTTGCTGGTGACGGATGATACCGCCGGGATTGTCTGGCGGGTGATCGCGCCGGGCGCAGCGCCATCGGCCAAGATCCAACCAGTCAAAGTCGGTCGGCTGCCGCCGCAACGGCAGTTGAATGGCGATCCATCGCAGTACCGCGGTTCGTTCAAAGCCGGTGCCGCCGGGGAATAGCTGAAGCTAGAGCGCGTTCCCGGCGCGCCCGGCCAGCTCGGTAACGAACTGCCAGGCGACCCGGCCCGAGCGCGCGCCGCGCCGCTTGGACCATTCGAGCGCGGCGGGTGCATCCCAGTCTAGCCCGTAGGCGCCGCAGTATCCGGCGACGATCGCCAGATAATCGTCCTGGCTGCAATTGTGGAAGCCGATTGAAAGTCCGAATCGGTCAGCCAAGGCGAGCCGGTCATCGACTGCATCGCGCGGGTTGATCGGGTCATCCTGTTCCGCAAGGTGGCGCGGCACGATTGCGCGGCGGTTGCTGGTCACTGCGATCCGGACATTGTCGGGGCGCGCTTCGATCCCGCCCTCCAACCAAGACCGCAAGGCCCGCGGACCGGCGCTGTCGTGGTCTTCGAACCCCAGATCGTCGATGAACACCAGAAACTGGCGTGCTTGCCCGCTGAGTTCACCGAACAATTGCGCCAGACTGCCAAGCGCCTCTGGCGCGACCTGAACCAGTGCAATCCGGGCTGAATCTTCGGCCTGAGCGGCGACAACGGCCGAGCGCAGCAACGCCGATTTGCCCATTCCGCGCGATCCCCACAGCAGCATATCGTGCGCGGCGTGGCCCCGTGCGAGCCGGGTGACATTGCCGGTCACCGCGACCTTCTGGGCGTCGATCCCTTTGAGCAGTTCCAGCGACGGGGCCTGCAAAGCGCCAACCGCGCGGGCTGACCCCTGCCAGACATAGGCCGGCGCGCTCAGCCAGTCGGCTGCCGCCGGTGCTGCCGGGGCCAGCCGTTCCAGCGCTGCAGCGATCCGGGCCAGTTCGTCGCTCATCCGGCCAGTGCCGCCGCATCGAGCGCATAGAGCAGACCGGAACCCGCCGTGGCAGCGGCCTTCAGGCCGCGCGCCTCCGGGGCAAGGTGCTCGGCGAAGTAGCGCGCAATCACTGTTTTGGCTTCACCGCCGCCGCCATCGCGGGCCTGCCGCAGCAGCTGCCATCCGGCCACCGCCGTGGCGGCCATAGCGCAGAACGGGACCGATCCGGCCAACTTGTCATCCAGACTGGCTTCACTCACCATCCACTGCGCCACAGCCGCGCAGTCTTCGGCCAGTGCTTTCAGCTGCGGAGCATCGCCGCAATCGGCCGTCATATCGGCAAACAGCGACGCCAAAACGCCGCCTTGTTCATAGCCCAGTTTCCGGGTGACGAGGTCTGCGGCCTGAATGCCGTTGGTGCCTTCATAAATCGGCGCGATTCGGGCATCGCGGTAATGCTGGGCTGCGCCGGTTTCCTCAACAAAGCCCATCCCGCCGTGGATTTGGACGCCTAAACTCGCAACTTCGCAGCCGATGTCGGTGCCCCAAGCCTTCAACAACGGGACCAGACAATCGGCCCGCTCCTGCGCGCCCGCAATCCCCAGCGCGCCGCGATCGACCTGCCCGGCGGTGTAGTACAGCAGCGCCCGCGCACCTTCGGTCAGCGCCCGCATCCGCAGCAGCATCCGCCGCACATCGGGATGCTCGACAATTGCCACCGAATCGCGGCTCGGCGATCCGGCCCGCGCTGATTGCACCCGGCCCATGGCATAGGCCTTGGCCGCTTGCGTCGCGCGTTCGGCAATCTGGACGCCTTGGCTGCCGACATTGATCCGGGCCGAGTTCATCATCGTGAACATCGCCTTCAGGCCCTCGTTTTCATGCCCAACCAGTTCGCCATAGCATTGATCGTTGTCGCCAAAACTCATCACGCAAGTGGGGGAGGCGTGGATTCCCAATTTGTGCTCAAGCCCAACACAGCGCAGATCGTTGCGTGCACCCAGCGATCCGTCGGTGTTCACATGGAATTTGGGCACCATAAACAGACTGATCCCGCGCGAACCGGCGGGGGCGCCGGGGGTGCGGGCCAGCACCAGATGGATCACGTTGCTGGCCAGATCATGCTCGCCCCAGGTGATGAAGATCTTGGTGCCCTTGATCCGGTAGCGGCCATCATCGCCGCTGGGCGTAGCAGTGGTCCGAAGCGCGCCGACATCGGATCCGGCTTGCGGTTCGGTCAGGTTCATCGTGCCCGACCATTCACCACTGACCAGCTTGGTTAGGTAGGCCGCCTTCTGGGCCGCGCTGCCATGGTGCGCCAACGCCTCGATCGCGCCAACGGTCAGCATCGGCAGCAAGCTGAAGGCCATGTTGGCGCTGCCAAGGTTTTCCAGCACATTCGCGGAAAGCGTGAAGGGCAGGCCCTGTCCGCCAAAGGCTTCGTCGCCCGAAACGGCGTTCCAGCCTTGCGCGACATAGGCTTGGTAAGCCTCGGCAAATCCACCGGGCAGGGTAACCGCGCCATCGGTTAGCTTGGCCCCTTCGCGGTCGCCGATCCAGTTGAGCGGGGCAAATTCGCCGGCCGCGAACTGGCCGATCCCTTCGACGATGGCCTCGACCATATCTGGGCTCGCTGCTGCAAAGCGGGCATGCTCGGCTAGTTCCTCGATCCCGGCGTTGACCTTGATCGCCAGAACTTGGTCGGCGGTGGCGGGGGTGAAATCCATATCGCGCTTTTCCTTGGCTTAGAACCATTCCGCCTATAGCGGGAGCGCATGACGGGCAAGCATCAGCGCAGTGTGATCGGCGCCGCCGACGCCGAAGGCATCGCTTTGGCGGCAGAACGGTTGCGCGCCGGGGCGCTGGTAGCGCTGCCGACCGAGACGGTTTACGGTCTTGCCGCGCGGGCTGACAGCGCCGCTGCGGTCGCGGCGATCTATCGCGCCAAAGGACGTCCCGATTTCAATCCGCTGATCGTCCATGTGCCCGATCTGGCTGCCGCTGAAGCGATTGCGCTGTTCGATGATCGGGCGCGGCGATTGGCGGCGCGGTTCTGGCCGGGCGCGCTGACGATGGTGCTGCCGCTGCGCGCCGCTGCGCGAATCGCTCCTGCCGTTACTGCCGGGCTCGATACGATTGCGCTGCGCTGTCCAGCGCACCCGGTGATGCGCGCGGTTCTGGTGGCCTGCGGTGTGCCGCTGGCGGCGCCATCGGCGAATGCTTCAGGCGGGGTCAGCCCGACTCGCGCCGCCCACGTTGCCGCATCGCTGGGTGATGCGGCGGGATTGGTGCTGGATGGCGGGGCGAGTGCGGCGGGGATTGAAAGCACGATTGTCGCGCTGCGCGAAACCGGCTGGCAAGTGCTACGGCCCGGTCCGGTAACTGCAGCGCAGGTGGCCGAACTGCTCGGCCCCCCGCTTGACGTCGCGGCGGCGGGGCGGATCGAAGCGCCGGGGCAATTGGCCAGCCACTATGCTCCGGGCAAGCCAGTTCGGCTGAATGCGCTAACGGCTGAGCCGGATGAATTCCTGATTGGGTACGGCGATGTGGCGGGGGATAGCAGCTTGTCCGCGTCAGGCGATCTCGCCGAAGCGGCAGCGCGGCTTTACGAATGCCTTCACGTCGCCGCCGCTGCATCGCCGCCGCGAATCGCGGTGGCACCGATCCCCACGGAAGGCATCGGCGCAGCCATCAACGACCGGTTGAACCGCGCCGCGGCCTGATCATTCCGGTTTGACTGGAAGCTGCGGGCTGATGTCGGCCATCTCGGTGGCGATTGCATCGCGGCTCTCACAGGATTTGCGGCGCCCTTCGATGCAGCGCAGGTTTTCCCTGCGGTAATCGCGCTCCAGTTCACCATAGCGCTGTTCAAGCTGGCGCAATTCACGGCCGCGCTTTTGATCGGCTTCGGCTTGGCTGGTAGTGGCCAGGTCGGCTGCTTTGCTCACGATGCGGACCGGAGCGGTGGCCACATCCACCAAAGCCTTGGCAACGCAGCCGCTGAGCAGCGGAACCAGGACGCTTACAAAAATCAATCGCCGCATTGCTTGCTCCAGAGTGCTTCGGCACTCTGGTAGCATCGCAATCGTTCACCAATTGAGTCGGCTGAGCCGATTTGCGCTATTTCGTTTCGGGCGTGGGCTGAGCTGGTGGAGCAGGCGGCGTGGGTGCGGCTGGCGCATCGCCAGCCTTTTGCTGGACCGGGGTTTCGCAGACCAGCTTGCCCGATCCCATCGAGCTTAGGGTGCAACGGGCGCGGCCCTTTACGGTGACACTGCCCGAACCCATGATGTTGGCCTCAACCTCACCATCAGAGGTGAAGGCGGTGCTGCCAGATCCGGCGATCGAAACATCGGCCTTGTCGACCCGCAGCGCGTCCAGTTGGGCCGATCCGCTGCCGGCGATGGTCAGGTCGAGCGTCTTGACGTTGCCTGCCGCGCGGAAATTGCCTGATCCGGCGATGGTCAGATCGAGTGTGTCGCCCGCAATTGCAGTGGTTTCGATCGTGCCAGATCCTGCAACAGTGACGTTGGATTTGCTGGCCAGGTTGGCGGCGGTGATCTTGCCCGATCCGGCCATCACCACTTCCTTGGGCGCCGGCATGGTGACGTTGACGATCGCCACGGCACTGCCAGATCCGAACATTTCGCCTTTGCGGTGGATCGTCAGGCTGCCGTCCTTGATGCTGAAGCGCAGCTGGTCCTTGACCGCCTGATCGCCTTCGACGGTGATCGCCAGCTTGTCGCCGGTGGTGACCCGGACTTCATCGGGACCGGCCAGGACCAGTTCGTCCGGCGCAGCGCCTGACATATCGAGCTCGGCCAGCGGCTTGCCCTCTTCGCCGTTGATGCTGATTTTGCTGCCCTTGAAGCTGTCGCAACCGGCAACACCGGCGGCGAGCGCAACCGCGATTATCGGGCCCATGGCTTTGGCGAAGTGGCCGAACTTGAATTTCATGGCGATTCTCCTGCAATCTGTGTTGCCGATATAATACAGCAATGCGGAACCTTCAAGTGGGGCAATGAAAAAGGGCCGCCCCAATGGGACGGCCCTTTTTCAAACAGCGCGAAACCGGCCTAGACAGTGGCTGCAGCAGCAGCTTCTGCGTAATACCGCGGGGCGTGTTCGTTTAGGATCGCGAGAATCTTTTTCAGCGCCGAAGGTTCGTCAGTCTTTTCCATTGCGGCCAGTTCGCGGGCCAGCCGCGAGGAGGCTGCTTCGAAGATCTGCCGTTCGGAATAGCTCTGTTCGGGCTGATCATCGGCGCGGAACAAGTCGCGGGTCACTTCGGCGATCGAGACGAGATCGCCCGAGTTGATCTTGGCTTCGTATTCCTGGGCACGGCGCGACCACATCGTGCGCTTGACCTTGGGCTTGCCGGTCAGCGTATCGAGCGCTTCGCGCAGGGTTTTGTCGGAAGATAGCTTGCGCATCCCGATCGCTTCGACCTTGTTGGTCGGCACGCGCAGGGTCATGCGTTCTTTTTCAAACCGGAGCACATAGAGTTCCAGAGTCATCCCGGCGATTTCCTGCTCTTGCAGTTCGATCACCCGGCCAACCCCATGCTTGGGATAAACAACGTAGTCACCAACGTCAAAGGCGTGGGCCTTGGCTACCATGCAAACGTCCTTTCAATCGCGGGACCGGTGCTGGTTGCACCGATAGCGACGGCGTTGGTAGTCAGCGATCGGGCAACACGGTTGCGGCCCGGCTCGATGCTGACATCAACCGTCTGTGGGGATCCCGCCTTTCCTGATTTCAGGCTGCGCGCTGGGCAAGACCCCGCTGCAGTCATGCATTATATAGCACAACTGTAACATAATTACCAGTGCCGAGAATCCTTGCGGGTTCGCGCGACCGTTTCAATGCAGGATAAAGGGGCCTTACCCCTTCAATTAATCGCCCTCGCCGGGTTCGGCCGAGAAGAACTTGTCGAACTTGCCATCTTCACCCTTGTGCTCGTCGGCGTCGGCCGGTGGGTCTTTCTTGGTGGTGATGTTGGGCCATTCGGCGGAATACTTGGCGTTGATCTCCAGCCAGTTTTCCAGCCCGCTTTCGGTATCGGGCAGGATTGCTTCGGCCGGGCATTCGGGCTCGCAGACGCCGCAATCGATGCATTCGCTGGGATTGATCACCAGCATATTCTCGCCCTCATAGAAGCAATCGACCGGGCAGACCTCGACGCAGTCGGTGTACTTGCACTTGATGCAGGCGTCGGTGACGACATAGGTCATGGCTCAATTGTTCCCTCAGGCGAGTTGTCTTGCCCTGCTGCTATGGGATTTCCAGCGGCCACGTCAAGCGTACGATAGCAACCTTGCGCTTCGGCCGGCGGTCCGCGCCGCATCGGCAGTGCCAGCAGTTCGATCACCCACACGCCATTTCCCAGCGGAACCACCAGCAGATCGCCGGGTCTGACGCTCTGCGCCGCGCGCTCAACCCGGGTTCCGTTTCGCCGGATATGGCCCGCTGCGACCAGCTCCCCAGCAGCGGTCCGCGACCTGCTCAGCCGCAGAAACCAAATGAGCTTATCAATCCGCATAAACCAGAGATCAGGGCAACAATTTGGCCAATACCGCAAAGGCATTCGGCGCCGGGCCGGATTCAGCCAGTGTGCCGGGTGCCGGGTCCTTGCCCCCGCGCAATCGGATGTTGGGCGATGCCTTGCCCCGCGCTGGCGCTGCGCCCACCCCTGCCGGTCCGCGACGGGCCGGCGGCTGCCAGGACCACTGCGGCGGAACCGGGGGGCCGAACACGCCCGCACCCAGCGGCGCAGTGATCCGCGCCATGAACCCGGCCAGGCGCAGCAGCCGGGCGTAAGTGTCGGTGGTCAGCCCGGTCGAGATCGCCAGCGCTGGATCCAGTACAAAGTCGCGCTTTTTGCGAGAGGCATCGCGGCGTTCATGCGCCAGCCGGATCAGTTTATCGGCGACATCGATTCGCAGCGCCTGCCGCCCCAATTGCCGGTAGCCGGGCGGAACGGTGCCTTCCTCGGGCAAACCGACAACCGGCGGCATATGCGGCACCGGCGGCGGAACTGGGACACCGCGCGCCGCCTGCAGCGTCCGCCAAGCCTGCAATGGGGCGGGTTTGAGTATGGCCGGAACATAGATATCGAGCGCCCCGATGCGCGCCCCCAGTGTCCGCAGCGTTGTGCGGCGCTCCGTCGTCAAGCCTTCGATCCCCGATGCTGTGCGGTCGATCAACCCGCCCGCCTCGGTCAGCCGGATCAACAGCGCGCGCAGTTCCGGACCCGATGCAGGATCAGACGCGGCCGCCTCGACCAGGCGCAAGGGGTCGAGCGGGGCCAGCGCCCGATCCAGCCAGCCGGCCAGCGCCGCCGCCAGCCGCTTTTGCTGCTCAGCGCCGAGACCATCCAGCGCCGCGTCAAGCTTGAGCCGGGGCGCGAGCAAGCTGCGACCGCCTTCGAGCCGGGCAATCTCGTCATTGTCCCACAGCAGCCGCGATCCATCGAAAGCCAGCCGCGGCGCATCCCCCGCCAGCTCGGTCAGCAAGGCTTCGGCGCGTTTGGTCAGCAGAACCGGCAAATGCCGCTCGGCCGCCGCCAGCAACAGTTTGCGGTCGGCCAGTCGGCACAGCGGATCGACCTGAAAGCGAAACCCGACCAGATGCCCGATCGCTTCGCCATCAACCTCAACCTCGTCCCCATCAACCAGTGCCACTGGCATCAGCGCTGCATCGGAGCCAAGTTTTTTCATCAGCACCGAGGTGCGCCGATTGACAAATCGTTCGGTCAGCCGGGCGTGCAAGGCATCGGACAGCCGCGCCTCAACCGCCCGGGCGCGCGCGGACATTTCTTCCCTGGCCAGCACCCAGTCGGGCCGCTGGGCGATGTAGGACCAGCTGCGAATTGCCGCGATCCGCATCTGCAACGTGTCGATATCACCGGCTGGATTATCGAGTTCGGCAATCGCCCGCGCGACAAAATCGCCGCCGAGCTGCCCATCATGCAAATCCTGCCACAGCCGCGCGACGAACCGCGAATGGGTTTCGGCGCCTTGGCTGCGGAAATCAGGCAGGCAGCAGACCTGCCAGAACCGCTGGACCTGCCACGATCCGCGGATTTTAGCACTGACATCGGGTTCCTCAGCCAGACGCCGCAGCACCAGCAGATCGATCGCCTGAGTCGCCGGGGCCAGCTCAGCCTGCTGCGGCGGCCGCGACAGATCGGCAATCAGGCTGTCGAGGTTTGAAAAGTCGAGTTCGGTCTCACGCCACAGCAACCGGGTTTGCGGCGGGAATCGGTGTTCCTCGATTGCGTAGATTTCCTCGGGCGTAAATTCGGCATCGTGGCCGCCGCTGCCCGCCAGTGTGCCAAACGTCCCGTCGCGCTGATGCCGCCCGGCGCGCCCGGCGATCTGGGCCATCTCGGCGCTGGTCAGCCGCCGCTGTTTGATTCCATCGAACTTGCTGAGTCCGGCGAAGGCGACATGTTCGATATCAAGGTTCAACCCCATCCCGATCGCATCGGTGGCAACCAGATAGTCAACCTCGCCGTTCTGGTAGAGCTCGACCTGCTTGTTGCGGGTTTCGGGCGAGAGCGCGCCCATCACGACCGCCGCCCCACCCCGGAAACGCCGCAGCATTTCGGCAACCGCATAGACCTGGTCGGCGCTGAAGGCGACAATCGCGCTGCGCGGTGGAACCCGGCTGAGCTTTTTGGCCCCGCCGTGGCTGAGCGTGGAAAAACGCGGACGGCTGACAATTTCGGCCCGCGGCAGCAGCGCGCGGATCGCTGGTTCGATCGTGGCCGAACCGAGCAGCATGGTTTCCTCGCGCCCACGGGCATGGAGCACTCGGTCGGTAAAAATGTGCCCGCGCTCGCGATCGGCGGCCAATTGCGCCTCGTCGAGCGCGACGAAGGCCAGATCGGCGTTCATCGGCATCGCCTCGACCGTGCACAGCAAATAGCGCGCGCCGGGCGGCTCGATCCGTTCTTCGCCGGTGATCAGCGCGACCTGACCCGGGCCCTTGATTGCGCAGACCTTGTCATAGACCTCGCGCGCCAGCAGCCGCAGCGGAAAGCCGATCATCCCTGATGAATGGGCGCAAAGCCGCTCGATCGCGAGATGGGTCTTGCCGGTATTGGTCGGGCCGAGCACCGCCTTGAGGCGGTCGGTTCGGTCATGGGGTGACTGCGACATGGTGCAGGGTGTGGCGCGGCGCGGCGGGACCGGCAAGTGCTGTTGCATCCAGATTCCCCCACCTTGCGATCGGCTGTCCGGAAATGGGACCGGCCTTAGGCGAAGATTAACCACGCCGGGTGCAAAGAGCAGTCTGATTAAAGGTGACGTTGGGGTGTAACGTGTTGAAGCCGCGCGAATTGTCGCAATCCGGAAAAGGTGGGCCTGCTGCAGCTGCGGCGGCTCTGTCCGGTGCGCGCAGTTTTGGCGCAGCAGCGCCCACCCCGCAGCGGCGCGGCGGCGACATCCGGGAACGGCTGGAGACTCTGGACTGGGCGCCCGATCTGGCCGAAGATATCGGCAGCGCGCGCTGGTTTCGCGGGCTCGGCACGCTGATCGGGCTGTCGCTGACGGCGCTGGCGATGTGGCCCGGCGGCGAAGCGATTGCCGCAGCCCCGGCCTTGCCGCTCGACAATTCGGCCCGCCATGAATTTCGCAGTCAGATGATCCAGCCCTTGGCGCTGGGCGGCGACAGTGGCCGCCGGATGGCGGCGACCAAGGCCGTCACTCCATTGGCCTATCAGCCCGAACGCACCTCACTGCAGCTTACCGCTACACTGGCGCAAGGCGATAGCCTGGCCCGGATGCTGATGCGCGCCGGGGTCAGCGATGGCGATGCCGGGGTGGTGATGGCGCTGCTGTCCGGTTTGACCAGCCCGGGATCCATCGCGCCAGGCACACAGGCCGATCTGCGGCTGGGGCAGCCCACTGCGCCGGGTGCCGCGCGCCCACTGGAGCATCTGGCGTTCCGGGCCCGGTTCGATCTGGATGTTTCGATCAGCCGGGTCGATGGGCGGCTGGTGATTACCCCGCAACCGATCGCGGTAGACAACACGCCGCTGCGGATCCGGGGCGTGGTCGGCTCCAGCCTGTACCGTTCGGCCCGTGCCGCCGGGGCCCCGATCGAAGCGATCCAGCAGTATCTCCACACGCTCGATCAGCACCTCAGCCTTGATACCGGCATCGAGCCGGGCGATACCTTTGATATCATCGTCACCTATCGCCGCTCCTCGACCGGAGAATCGCAGGTCGGCGATCTGCTGTTCGCCGGGCTCGAGCATGACGGCCAACCCAAGGCGCAGCTGCTGCGCTGGGGCGGGGACGGCCTGTTTTTCGAAGCATCGGGAATGGGCGCCCAGCGGACCGGGCTGATCATGCCAGTGGTCGGGCGGATTACGTCAAACTTCGGCGCGCGCCGCCACCCGGTGCTGGGCTATACGCGGATGCACGCCGGGGTCGATTTCGGCGCGCCGTCCGGCTCACCGATCTTTGCGGTTGGCGATGCCAAAGTGATCTATTCCGGCTGGCACGGCGGCCACGGCAACTACGTCAAACTCGATCACGGTGGCGGTTATGCCACGGCCTATGGGCATATGAGCCGGATCGCCGTGCCAAACGGCGCGCGGGTCCATGCCGGGCAAGTGATCGGCTATGTCGGTTCAACTGGGCTCTCAACCGGGCCGCATCTGCACTATGAACTTTACCGCAATGGCACTGTCGTCAATCCGCTTTCGGTGAGTTTCACGGTCAGCAATCAGGTCGATCAGAAAGAACTGATCGCGTTCAAGGCGCGGATGGGACAGCTCAAATCGGTCAGCCCCGGCGCGGCTATGACTAGCCTGGCCCCGCGCCAAGCCGCTACCGCCCAGACCCCTCGGCGAGAGATCGACCGACTCAAGAGTTGAGCCGGGGTCTCGCTCGGCCTATGGGCCGGGGATGACCCATTTTCCTGCTACCCGCCTACGCCGCACCCGCGTTTCCTCATGGAGCCGCGCGCTGCACCGCGAAACTGTGCTTACCCCGGCCGATCTGATCTGGCCGCTGTTCGTCACCGAAGGCGCTGGCGTGGAAGACCCGATTGGGTCGCTGCCCGGCGTATCGCGTTGGTCGTTCGACAGAATCGCCGCACGGGCGAAAGAAGCGGTCGCACTGGGCATCCCCTGCGTGGCGTTGTTCCCGAACACGCAAGCCGAACGGCGCAGCAAAGATGGGGCCGAGGCGCTCAGTCCCGACAACCTGATGTGCCGCGCGATCCAGGCGATCAAACAGGCCTGCGGCGATGATCTGGGGGTGCTGACCGACGTGGCGCTCGATCCCTATACCAGCCACGGGCAGGACGGTTTGATCGACAGCGCGGGCTATGTGCTGAACGATGCGACGGTTGATGTTCTGGTCGGCCAAGCGCTCAACCAGGCCGCTGCTGGCGCGGATGTGATTGCCCCCAGCGATATGATGGACGGCCGGATCGGTGCAATTCGCGCGGCGCTGGAAAGCGCGGGCCACAGCAATGTTCAGATCATGTCTTATGCCGCCAAATACGCCAGCGCGTTCTATGGCCCGTTCCGCGATGCGGTCGGCAGCAAGGGCCTGCTGAAAGGCGACAAGAAAACCTATCAGATGGACCCGGCCAACGCCGAAGAGGCGCTGCGCGAGGTTGAGCTCGATCTGGCCGAGGGCGCCGATTCGGTGATGGTCAAGCCCGGCTTGCCCTATCTCGACATTGTCCGGCGGGTGAAAGACACTTTTGCGGTGCCGGTATTCGCTTACCAGGTCAGCGGCGAATACGCGATGATCGAACACGCCGCCGCAGCCGGTGCGGGCGACCGCGATGCGCTTGTGCTGGAAACGCTGATGGCGCTCAAGCGGGCGGGCTGTTCGGGAGTGCTGACCTATCATGCTGCCCACGCGGCGCGGCTGCTGAATGGCTGAATTCGCGCTTGCAACAGATCGGCTGGTGCTGCGTTCGTGGCGAGCAGAGGATATCGCCCCGTTCCATGCGATTTGCAGCGATCCGGTGGTCATGGCGACGCTCGGCCCGCTGATGAGCCGCGACCAGGTCGCCGCCCGGATTGCACAGATGCAGGCGATGCAGGCTGAACGTGGGCATTGCTTCTGGGCGCTGGAACGGCTGAGCGACGCGCGCCTGCTGGGCTGGTGCGGGGTCAT
>JANMHL010000011.1:0-2921 GCA_031375125.1 Novosphingobium sp.
CGGCGCTTACCCACATCTGACCAAGGACCCGATTGTTATCGGCAGCGCCATCGTGATGCGGTTGCAAACGCTGGTTAGCCGCGAAAAGAGCCCGTTTGAACCCGCCGTGGTGACAGTTGGCAGCTTCCATTCGGGCGCCAAGCACAACATTATTTCGGACGAGGCTAACTTGCAGCTGACCGTTCGGTCCTACACCGACGAAAGCCGCGCTCATTTGCTGAACGGCATCCGCCGGATTGCCAAGGCTGAGGCTGAGGCGGCGGGGGTTGCGCCAGACCGGCTGCCGATCGTGACCGTGCAGGATAACTATACTCGTGCCACTTGGAATACGCCTGATTTCTCGCGTGAATTCGCCGATTTTTATACCGGCATTTTTGGCGCCGGTAACGTGGCGATCGTTGGGCCAACCATGGCGGGTGAGGACTTCGGTGAATTCCGCCGCGCCGATCCTGACACCATCAAAAGCTTGCTGTTCTGGGTTGGCGGCCGTCCGGCCAGCGAGATCGCAGCGGCCAAACGCGAAGACCGCGTCTTGCCTGGCCTGCACAGCCCCTATTGGGCGCCCGAAGCGGACAAAGTGATTGGTACGGCTGCTGAAGCGCTCAGCATTTCAGCGATCAGGTTGATGCCGCGCCGCTGACGGTGTTCAAAATACCCGGGCTGCGACTGCCGCCGCTTCTAATCGTCAGTTGGGTCAGTTTGGCCTGAGCGCTGACGCGAAGCTTCGAGCGCCTTTTCGAGTTCCTGCTCTGATGGCTCGGTCACCGGTTTGTGCTCAACCGCTTTCTTCGGGACCTTCTTGGCCCGGAGTTCGGCTGGTTTGGCGCCGTCAGGGACTCCATCTGGGCCAGTGAGCGAAACGCTAGACCCAACAGTTTTGGGCAGCTTTGACTGCGCCGCACGGGCGTCAGGCGTACTGCGGGCTGCAGGCCGGATCGCCGTGCCGCCGCCACCGCCGCCCGAGCCCCATTCCGAGGACGGATCGACCACTTCGCCGCCATCGGAGAAGGCGAATTGCGACCTGCTGCTGTCTTTGAGTTTCAGATGGGCCTTGAGATGCTTGGTGCCGAGCTTTTCCGTTTCGGTTTCGATCAGCTGGTTGCGCGCCTCACGCGCCTGAATTTCGGCGGCCAGACCGGTGTCCTCACCGCCCGCAAACAGGGCCAGCAACAGAGTGATCGCCACGGTCGCGGCAGCGAAATGCTTCAGCTGTTGTGGTGAAATCGGCATGGTGGGAGCAGGGCGGCGCATAAGGCCCTGAATAGCGTGCGAAGGTTAACCGCCGCGTTTGGAATTATGGTTTCGAACAAGTTGATGACCGCCGAGGCGAAAGGGGCGCCTCGACGGTCATCGGTTCTCCTCCCCAGGAGCTTGGTGCGGCCCGGTTTCAGGCCGCGAACTGGTTCCCACCCGCGGCTTTATGCCGCGAACTGGTTCATCGTGTTGTGGGCACCGCCGGCTTTCAGCGCGGCTTCACCGGCGAAGTATTCCTTGTGGTCATCGCCAATGTCGCTGCCGCTCATGTTCTGATGCTTGACGCAGGCGATGCCCTGGCGGATTTCTTCGCGCTGGACGTTTTTGACGTAGCCCAGCATTCCGGCATCCCCGAAGTATTCCTTGGCCAGATTATCAGTGCTGAGCGCAGCCGTGTGATAGGTCGGCAGCGTGATCAGGTGGTGGAAAATTCCGGCTTGGGCGGCTGAATCGCGCTGGAAGGTGCGGATCCGCTCGTCGGCTTCTATCGCCAGATCGGTGGTGTCATAGTCGACACTCATCAACCGGGCGCGGTCATAGGCGGCAAGGTCCTTGCCCGCTTCGGCCCAGATATCATAAACTTGCTGGCGGAAGTTCAGCGTCCAGTTGAAGCTGGGCGAATTGTTGTAGACCAGCTTGGCATTAGGGATCACTTCGCGAATCCGGCTGACCATGCCGCCGATCTGGCTGATGTGCGGCTTTTCGGTTTCGATCCACAGCAGGTCGGCGCCGTTCTGTAGGCTGTTGATGCAATCGAGCACGCAGCGATCTTCACCGGTTCCGCTGCGGAACTGGAACAGGTTGCTGGGCAGCCGCTTTGGCTTCAGCAGCTTGCCACCGCGGCTGATCAGCACGTCGCCGTGGCCGATGTTGGTGACTTCTTCGCAATCGAGATAGCTGTTGTACTGATCGCCAATGTCGCCAGCTTCGCGGGTGACGGCAATCTGCTTGGTCAGACCGGCGCCGAGCGAGTCGGTGCGGGCAACGATGATCCCGTCCTCAACGCCCATTTCCATGAAGGCGTAACGGATCGCGCGGATCTTCGCGATGAAGTCTTCGTGCGGGACGGTGACTTTGCCGTCCTGATGACCGCACTGCTTTTCGTCCGAAACCTGATTTTCGATCTGGAGCGCGCAGGCACCGGCTTCGATCATCTTCTTGGCCAGCAAATAGGTCGCCTCGGCATTGCCGAACCCGGCGTCGATATCAGCGATGATCGGCACGACGTGGGTTTCAAAGCCGTCGATTTTGGCCTGAACGGCCTTGGCCTTGACTTCGTCACCGGCGGTGCGGGCATCGTCGAGATCGTGGAACAGTCCGCCCAGTTCGCGGGCATCTGCCTGGCGCAGGAAGGTGTAGAGCTCCTCGATCAGCGCCGGAACGCTGGTCTTTTCGTGCATCGACTGGTCAGGCAGCGGGCCAAATTCGCTGCGCAGCGCGGCGATCATCCAGCCCGACAGGTACAGGTAGCGGCCCTTGGTGGTGCCGAAATGCTTCTTGATCGAGATCAGCTTTTGCTGCCCGATAAAGCCATGCCAGCAACCCAGCGACTGGGTGTAGTCTGCTGGATTAGCGTCATAGGCGGCCATATCCCTGCGCATGATCCCTGCGGTGTACTTGGCAATTTCGAGCCCGGTCTTGAACCGATTTTGCAGCCGCATCCGGGC
>JANMHL010000022.1:0-3655 GCA_031375125.1 Novosphingobium sp.
CAAAAAGGCCAAGACCGACCCCGAACCCATGCCGAGTGAGAAGGCCGGGCTGGAAGGCCGCGCGGAGGCTGCCAATCTGGTCGGCATCTACGCCGCGATGACCGGGACCAGCGTCGAAGCAGTTCTGAGCGAATTTGGCGGCGAAGGCTTTGGCAAGTTCAAGCCTGCGCTGGGCGAACTGCTGGTCGAAAGCCTGGCGCCAATCAACGCCCGGTTCGTGGACCTGCGCCAAGACCGCGAAGCGCTCGACGCCGTGCTGGCCAAAGGCGCGCTGAAGGCGCGTGAACTGGCGGTGCCGACTTTGACGGCGGTTTATGCGGCCTTGGGGTTGGTGCGGGGTTAGGCTCAGACTGACAATGCTGGAACAATAATCGGGCAAGCCGGTTTCCAGTCAAGTCCGGACTGTCCCATTCAAGCACGATTAAGGCAGCTTGGCGCAGTCTCTTGGCAATTATACACTTTGCGCTGATCTGCGCGCGATTCGCGGGTAGACCGCAACATGGGGATTGGCTCAATGGCTCACGATAACCGCTCACCGCTTGGCTGGATGAAGCTGGCCTTGGTGCCGCTGGCGCTGGCTGGGCTGGCTGCTTGCGCGACGCCGTTCAAGGCCGATGTGCAGCGCTTTTCCGCGCAGCTGCCCGCGCCGCAGGGGCAGACCTATGCTGTGGTCGCCGATGATCCGGCGCTGGCGGGCGGACTCGAATTTTCGCAATATGCTTCGCTGGTCGATGCCAAGATGGGCCAGCTTGGCTATGTTCGCGCGGCCAGTCCGGCCACGGCCGATCTGGTGGTGCGGTTTGATTACGGCGTCGACAAGGGCCGCACGCAGGTTCGCTCAACCGGGTTCACCGATCCCTATTGGAACAGCTGGTACGGCTATCCCCGTTACGGCGCCTATGGCCGCCGCGGTGGCTATTACAGCCCGTTCAGCCCGCGCGGTGCCTGGGGTTACGGCTGGAACGATCCGTGGTTCAATCAGGGCTATGAAACCAGCACCGTCTTTATCAGCGCGGTCAGCCTGAAGATCGATCGCCGCGCCGATGGCACCCGCCTGTTCGAAGGCAAGGCCGAAGCGGCCAGCACCTCCAATCGCCTCGGCTATCTGGTACCCAACCTGGTCGAAGCGATGTTCTCTGACTTCCCCGGCAATTCCGGTGAAACGGTGCGGATTTCGGTAGCGCCGGAAAAGAAGAACAAGAACTAAGGCCTGCGCGGTATAGAACCGATGAATCGAAGACGGGGCGGGAGTGAAAACTCCCGCTCCGTCTGATTCTGGGCTGATCAGCGTCCGCGCAGCACCAGTTCGCGCTCACCCGGTGCACGAGCACGGTACAGGGCAATGGCGGTATCACGCTGGGCATAGACGTCAGTCAGTGTGGTTTCACGGCATTCGCGGACGGCACGATTGATCAGCGAACTGCGCGCGCTGAACTCACCGCAGACCCGATTGACGGCAACCGACAGTCGCCGGTCAAGTGTTTTGCGCCCTTCGCTGCTCGACAAATCCAGATCGCCAAAGGAGACCGTTACGGTGTCAAGATCGATCACTTGCGCCTGCAGCGGGGCGGCAAGCAGAGCGACGGGAACGAGTGCAATGATGGAAGGAATTGATTTAAAGGTCACGGTGTTTCTCCTGTCAGATTCGCAAAGTAATTACGCAATCGACCCAGCCATTCGGCACCAATCAACCCATTTATTTTGATGTTTTTATTTATAATATATTGGGAGTAGATTTACTCTCCGGCGTATTTTTATTATTAAGGCGTGCGCGCGCATCGTCG
Source organism: Novosphingobium sp. (assembly GCA_031375125.1). Taxonomy (GTDB): domain Bacteria; phylum Pseudomonadota; class Alphaproteobacteria; order Sphingomonadales; family Sphingomonadaceae; genus Novosphingobium. The sequence continues at coordinate 1,785 of JANMHL010000022.1, forward strand.
CGCCCCGTGCTGATCGCAGGGATTCAAGTCATTTTCATGAATTTCAGAAATATTACTTAAATGTGACGCCGCAATAACGTAAGCGCTACTGGCCCAGCGCAACCACGCCGCCGGTTGAGCCGAACCCGCCCTCACCGCGCACGGTTTCATCCAGTTCATCGGCCACCAACCAAGTCGCGCGGGTCACCGGGGCCAGCACCAGTTGCGCCACCCGGTCACCGCGCGCAATCGCGAAGGGTTCGGTACCGTGGTTGATCAGGATCACTTTCAGCTCGCCGCGATAGTCGCTGTCGATCGTACCCGGCGCGTTGGGCACTGAGATGCCGTGCTTGAGCGCGAGACCAGAGCGCGGGCGGACCTGCACTTCAAAGCCAGATGGGATCGCCATGGCGAGGCCGGTTGCCACCGCATGGCGCCCGCCCGGCGCAATCGTGACGTCTTCAGCGGAAACCACGTCCATCCCGGCGGCGCCGTCAGTGGCATAAATCGGCAGATCGAGGCCCTCACCGTGGGGCAGGAATTTTACGCGGATCGGAACGTCATTTTTTGGCGAGTGCATCGGCGATCCTCTGGACAATGGCCATGGCAACGTCGGTCTTTGTCATTTCCGGAAGATGTTCGACACCCTTGCCGGTGATAATATGCACCAGGTTGGCATCGCCGCCCATCACGTCACCCGAAACATCGTTGGCGATGATCCAGTCGGCGCCCTTGCGCTTGCGTTTTTCCTTGGCGTGTTCGATCACTTTTTCGGTTTCGGCGGCAAAACCAACTACCAGCTTGGGCCGCTTGTCGCTGACCGCGACCATCGCAAGGATATCAGGGTTTTCGGTCAGCCGGAGTGCAGGCGGAGCCGATCCGCGCTTTTTCATCTTTTCGGATGAGACGTCGAGCGTCCGCCAATCGGCCACCGCGGCGACCATGATCGCCACGTCGGCGGGCAGCGATTGCTTGACCGCCTCGGCCATATCGCGCGCGGTTTCAATGTTGATCCGGTCAACGCCGGGCGGATTGCTGAGCGCGACCGGGCCCGAAACCAGCGTTACCCGCGCGCCCATCCGTGCGGCGGCAGCGGCGATGGCATAGCCCTGCTTGCCCGAACTGCGGTTGGCGATGTAGCGGACCGGGTCGATCGGTTCGTGGGTTGGCCCGGCGGTGATCAGCACATGGCGGCCTTTCAGCGGGCCTTCCGGGTCGATCAGGTCATCATCGGGCGCAAAGTCTGGCTGCCCAGCCAAAGGATCCGCCGCCAGCACGCCTTCTGCGAACGGCTCGGGCGCATGGGCGTCGCCGTGGGGCGAGACGGTGTGGTTGATCGCTTCGGGATCGGTCGGCGGAGCGGCCTTAGCCTTGCCCTTGCGCGACAGGATCGGGCTCGACAGATCGACCTCGACCGGCGGCAGTTCTTCCACCGCCAGTTCGGCAAAATCGCCCTCGATCAGATCATCCACTGGCTCAAGCGGGGCGCGTTCGCCGCTGCGCTGGATCAGGCTGCCGGACAGCCCGCCAAGGCCAGCATCCGCGCCGTCGCCGGATTCCCAGCCCGCCAGATCAAGTTCGGCAACCGGTTCAGGGGCTGGCAGCAACATCGGTTCGGTGCCGAGCAGCGCGCAGATCGCGTTATAGACCGCGACCGGTTCGGGCAGACGGCCCGCACCGAATTCACCGCAGGCCATCGGGCCTTCATCCGGCATCAGCACATGGACGCCGCGTTCGCTCAGCGCCGCGACATTGGCCTGGGTCGCGGCGTGTTCCCACATCCGCACGTTCATCGCAGGCACTGCCATCACCGGCTTGTCAGTGGCCAGCAGCAGCGTGGTCGCCATGTCATCGGCGATCCCGTGGGCCATCTTGGCCAGCAGATCAGCCGT
>JANMHL010000030.1:0-4439 GCA_031375125.1 Novosphingobium sp.
CGGCAGGAACTGGCCGACATCGAAAAGGCCGAACTGGCGGTGATCGAGGAATTCATGCCGCAACAGCTGAGCGAGGACGACACCAAGGCCGCGATTGCCGCGATCATCGCGGAAACCGGTGCGGCCAGCATCAAGGACATGGGCAAAGTCGTCGCCGCGCTGAAGGCGGCGCACGGAACGCAGCTGGATATGAGCAAGGCCAGCGGGCTGGTGAAAGCGGCGCTGGGTTAAAACGACAGGCCCGCCAGATAGCGATCCGGCGGGCCTGCGGTGTAGCGATCAGGCTTTGGCGCCAAGTCCCAGCAGGTCATCCTTGACCATGTTGAACAGATAGATCGCCATGGCACTGCCCAGTGCACCAGCAGCGGTCAGGGCGACGTTTCCGGCGATCGCGCTCAGGTTTTCACCGATCATCGGAACGTTGCCGAGTGCCGCACCGATAGCGGGAAGCACCAGCACCGAAACGCCGATCGGCATCATCCGTTCGGTGGCCATGGTTACGCCAGAGATCAAGCCAAGGACAACCAACAACAAAGCCGTGTTGATCGTGCCCAGCGCGATGAACCCTGCCACCACTGCAACGATTATCGAGACTGCCCGCGCAAGCGCGCATACCTTATTCAGCATACTCTTCCCTCCTGTTATCAGGGGCGGATCTGGTACTGCTTACTCAAGTGTATCGGTTATTCCCCCAAGGCCGCCCCCGCGACCCGGCTTCCATAGTAACCACAATTGGGTCGATGGAAAGCAGTTAGTTACCTTACGGAATCCAGCCAAAATCCACACCCGGCGATGGACGGGGACAAGACCGTCCAAGCCGGACCATTCTGGTTGAGGTGACCGCATAAGCGCGCTAGGGCAACCGGGTGTCCCTAACCCCGCAATGGCTTGATGAACTGCGCGCGCGCATAACGCTGTCTGGCGTTATTTCGCGGACCACGCGGCTGACCAAAGCGGGGCATGAGTGGAAAGCCTGCTGCCCGTTCCACAGCGAGAAATCACCCAGCTTTACCGTCAATGATGCCAAGGGGTTCTACCACTGCTTTGGCTGCGGCGCCCATGGCGATGTGATCCGCTGGATGACCGACCAGCGCGGCCTGTCGTTCATGGATGCGGTCAAGGAACTGGCCAGCGAGGCCGGGCTGGAAATGCCCGCCCCCGATCCGGTGGCGGCTAAGCGGGCCGAACAGCAAAGCGGGCTGCACGAGGTGATGGCAGCGGCGCAGGCGTGGTTTGTGGAACGGCTTGCTTCTGACGAGGGCACCAAGGCCCGGGCCTATCTCGCCACGCGCGGGTTTGATGGGCACACGGTGGAACGCTTCGGGTTTGGCTATGCCCCCGAAGGTCGTCAGGCGCTGAGGGCGGCGCTATCGCAGTTCCCTGAGGAAATGCTGGTCGAAGCCGGGCTGCGGATCGCGGTTGAGGACAAGGATCCGTACGACCGGTTCCGCGGCCGTCTGATGCTGCCGATTGAAGATGCGCGCGGGCGGGTGATTGCCTTTGGTGGGCGGATATTGGACGCGGCGAAAACTGATGCGCCCAAATACCTCAATTCGCCCGAGACGCCGTTGTTTGACAAGGGCCGCACGCTCTACAACCTTCATCGCGCTGGGCCAGCCAGCCGCCAGACCGGTCGGATGGTGGTAGTCGAAGGCTATATGGACGTGATCGCGCTGGCCGCCGCTGGCTTTACCGATGCAGTCGCCCCGCTCGGTACGGCGCTGACCGAGCGGCAGATTGAAATGCTGTGGCGGATGGTCGAAACCCCGGTGCTGTGTTTCGATGGCGACGCCGCCGGACAGCGCGCCGCGATGCGCGCCGTCACCCGCGCGCTGCCGCTGCTGCGCCCGGCCCATTCGCTCAATATCGTGCGGTTGCCTGCTGGCATGGACCCCGACGATCTGCTGCGGCGTGACGGGGCAAAGGCGCTGGAAAGCCTGCTGGCCCAGCCCAGTTCGTTGCTCGATCTATTGTGGGAGCATGAACGCGATGCCGCACCGCTGGCCAGCCCAGAGGACAAGGCGGGCCTGAAAGCGCGGCTGATGGCGCACGTCGATACGATCACCGATCCCGATATCAAGCCGCTGTACCGGCGCGAACTGGGCGACCGGTTCTCGGCCTATGCCTTTCCCAAGCGCGAGGAACGCCAGTGGCAGCCGAGCGGACGCCCCGGCACCCGCCCTGCCCCGGTCCGGCGCAGCGATCCCAAAACCACGGCATTGCTGCGGCGCACCACTGGAACCCGCGATGCGCTGTCCGCTGCTGTGCTGGCGGGATTGATGCGCTATCCCGCAGAATTGGAGCGGCACGCCGATACCCTTGCCCACGCCGACCTGCCCGATCCGCGCTTTGCCGTGCTGGTTGATGCCCTGGATGGCGGTGCGGCGCTTGAAACTGCGCATCTGGCCACCATATTAGTGGGCCGGGGTATGGTTTCGCCGGATCAGGTTGAATATGCCTCGCTGCCATTCGACTTTTTGGCGGACGACGTTACGGTGGAGCAAGCCCGCGAAGGGCTGGCCCAAGCGGTTGGTCTGCTGGTAGAGCGGCCCGCGCTGGAAGCGGCGCTGGCAGAGGCGACGGGGCGGTTTGAACGGGACGTTTCGGATGGGGCCTATGCTGAACAGCAGAGGTTGTTGAAGAGAAAACTGGAATTCGACGCGCGCTTGCGGCAAATGGCCAGCGCGCGGATAGCCGCTCCATCCGGGGCGGCCTCTCAAAAGACGGCGGACTAATGGACGAAGACGATATCTCGGTTGGCGAAAAGGATGGCGGCGACGCGCCCCTGATCGACCTGAACGAAGCCTCGATCAAAAAGCTGATCGCGCGGGCCAAACGGCGCGGCGTGATTACGATGGACGAGCTGAACGAGGCTCTGCCGCAGGATCAGATGTCGACGGACCAGATCGAGGACATCATGTCCGCGATCAGCGAAATGGGCGTCAACATCGTTGAGAGCGACGAAGACGCGATCGATCCTGAAGAGAAGGAAGTCGACGAGGTTGATGAGGCCGAATCGATGGGGGCTGAGCGCCCGGCGATCGAGAAGAAGAAAGAAACCATCGACCGGACCGATGATCCGGTGCGGATGTACCTGCGCGAAATGGGCGCAGTCGAACTGCTAAGCCGCGAGGGCGAAATCGCCATCGCCAAGCGGATCGAAGCCGGCCGGGACACGATGATCCTGGGCCTGTGCGAAAGCCCGATCACTTTCCACGCGATTATTCAGTGGTCCGAAGCGCTCAACGCCGGCGAAATGCAGCTGCGCGAGATCCTCGATCTTGACGCCATGCTGTCCAAGGAACCCGCGCCCGAAAACTTGACCGAAGATGGCGAGGAAACCGGCGACGGCGAAATCACCGAAGCCACGGCCGGCCCTTCCTACAAGGAAGAGGAAGAGGTTGAAGAAGAACCCGCCGCTGACGAAGACGAAGAAGATGACGGCGTAGAGCGCCGCGCCCGCCGCCCGGTTGAGGAAGAGGAAGAGGATAACACCCTTTCGCTCGCCCAGATGGAAGCCCAGCTCAAGCCGCTGGCGCTCGAAAAATTCGCTGAAATCACGACGCTGTTCAAGAAGTTCGAGAAGATCCAGGTTGATCGGCTCGATGTGATGGGCGCTGGCGGAGCCTTTTCAGCCGCCCGTGAAAAGACCTATAATCAGCTGCGTGAAGACCTGACTGCGCTGGTTGAAAGCGTGCAGTTCCATGCGACCAAGATCGAGTATCTGGTCGACAACCTCTACGCCTTCAACCGCCGCCTGACGGCCCTTGGCGGGCAGATGCTGCGTCTGGCTGAACGGCACAAGGTCAACCGCAAGGACTTCCTGGATAGCTACGTCGGCAATGAACTCGACGATGCCTGGCTGGCCGGACAGGCTGGCAAAGACAAGAAGTGGGCTGCCTTTGCCGAGAACGAAATCGAGGCAGTTGAGCGGATCCGCGCCGAAGTATCGGACATCGCCTCGGCCACCGGCATGGCGCTCACCGAATTCCGCCGGATCGTCAACATGGTCCAGAAGGGTGAACGCGAAGCGCGGATCGCCAAGAAGGAAATGGTTGAAGCGAACCTGCGTTTGGTGATCTCGATCGCTAAAAAGTATACCAACAGAGGCCTGCAATTCCTTGATCTTATTCAAGAAGGAAACATCGGGCTGATGAAGGCGGTCGACAAGTTCGAATACCGCCGCGGTTACAAGTTCAGCACCTATGCGACCTGGTGGATCCGGCAGGCGATCACGCGTTCAATCGCCGATCAGGCCCGCACGATCCGCATCCCGGTCCACATGATCGAAACGATCAACAAACTGGTCCGCACCAGCCGCCAATTCCTGCACGAGCAGGGCCGCGAACCGACGCCCGAGGAAATGGCCGAGCGTCTGTCGATGCCGCTCGAAAAGGTTCGCAAGGTGATGAAGATCGCCAAGGAACCAATCAGCCTTG
>JANMHL010000032.1:0-4036 GCA_031375125.1 Novosphingobium sp.
CCCGCCTGCGCGGGGGAGCAGGCTTGGTTCGAATGCATCGTTCGATACCGTTAGAACCGGATCCCCAGCCCCGCGACAAACTGCTGGCCGCGCACGGTCTGGCCATAGTCGGCATAACGATACTCACCGCGCACAAACAGGCGTTGCCCCAGATCAAGCTCAGCCCCGCCACCCACAGTGTAGCCGTGCCCTTCAAACGCCGGGCCGACCGCATAGTCGATCTTGTGATAGGCATAACCGCCCCGCACAAACACCCGCGACCCGCCAGTGATCGGCACCGCCAGCCGAAGAGCAGCATTGGCGAATAGCGACTGATTGGCCTGATTGCCCAAGTTTGGCGCATTGGCGGTGGAATCGCCCAGCTCGGCTTCGACCCCGGCCTTGATCCCACCCAGATCCCAGTCGGCGCCCAACTGCACCCCGTAATAGAGCCCATCGACCGCGCCCGCACCCGGCGCGCTGTCGGTCCGTTCAAGCCCGCCGATTACTGTGCCGCGCAATTGCGGGGCTTCGGCCAGAGCGGGGGTGGCAAGTCCGGCCAACAGCAGGAATACAGTGGTAGTCTGGGTCAGCTTCATCAGCGCGGTCCTTTGATTGTTCCAACCAAAGGTTCGCTGCTGCAGGGTATTTGGTTACAGCGGGACCCGATTTAGACAAAGCTGGCGATAAGGCCGCATTGCCCCTATAGGCCCGCGCTATGGCTGACACCGCACTGATGACGATCCCCGGGCAAGTTGACCCGGTCCCGACCCCGCGTGAGGTTACCCCGCGCGAGGATGGCCGCGTCGATCTGATCGGCTTGCCGCGTCCCCGGATTGTTGAGCTGCTCATCGAAGCCGGGCTGGACGCGAAGGCTGCAAAGCTGCGCGCGAAACAAGTGTTCCACTGGCTTTACCACCGCGGCGTCACCGATTTTGAAGCGATGACCGATATCGCCAAGACGATGCGGCCTTGGTTGACTGAGCGCTTCGTAATCGGGCGTCCGGCGATTGTGCTGGCCCAGCATTCGAATGACGGCACCCGCAAATGGCTGCTTCGCACCGATGATGGCCATGAATTTGAAATGGTCTTCATCCCGGATGCGGATCGCGGCACGCTGTGCGTTTCCAGCCAGGTCGGCTGCACGCTCAACTGCCGGTTCTGTCACACCGGAACGATGCGACTGGTCCGCAATTTGACCCCGGGCGAAATCGTCGGGCAGGTTATGCTCGCCCGCGATGCCTTGGGCGAATGGCCGCGCGCGGGGCAAGCCGATCTGTCGGCACTGGGCGATGATATGGTCGATGATGACGGCGGCTATTCCGCCGATGGCCGCCTGCTGACCAACATCGTGATGATGGGCATGGGCGAACCGCTGTATAATTTTGAACACGTCCGTGATGCGCTGAAGCTCGTCATGGATGGCGATGGACTGGCGCTGTCGCGGCGCCGGATCACGCTTTCGACCAGCGGCGTGGTGCCGATGATGGCCCGCGCCGGGGCCGAGATTGGCGTCAATCTGGCCGTCTCGCTCCACGCCACCAACAAGGAAGTGCGCGACGAAATCGTGCCGATCAACCGCAAGTACGGGATCGAAGAGCTACTGCAGGCCTGCGCCGACTATCCCGGCCTGTCCAATTCGCGGCGGATCACGTTCGAATACGTGATGCTGAAGGACAAGAACGACAGCGACGCCGATGCCCGCGAACTGGTCCGGCTGATCAAGCAGTACAAGCTGCCGGCCAAGGTCAACCTGATCCCGTTCAATCCCTGGCCCGGCGCGATTTATGAATGCTCCACCCCGGAACGGGTCCGGCGCTTTTCCAATATCGTGTTCGATGCCGGAATCAGCGCCCCGGTCCGCACGCCGCGCGGGCGCGATATCGATGCCGCTTGCGGGCAGCTCAAAACAACCGCAACCAAAATGACCCGGGCCGAGCTTGACCGGCTGGCCGATGAAAAACAGGCCGCGCTGGGTTGACGCTTACCGGCTGTTAGGTCCTTGCGGTTATGGCAGTCCTTCAACTGGAGGTTCAGGCCATGAAACGGTCCATCATCATCGCTGCCGCCTCGGCGCTTTTGCTCAGCGCGTGTTCGGGTTCGAAAGACCCTGCACCCGACGCAAAGCCCGCTGCTGTCGCCAAAAAGGGCAGCAAAGAACCGGCCCACGTCAATCCGTGGGCCAAGGATGCACCGGCCGAGGCCCCGGCCCTCGCCGTCAAGGACGAGTCGTCCAAAAAGGGCGGCGCTGCGCCAACGACCAACCCCTGGGCCAAAGACCCGCCCCCGGGCAGCGAGCCGGTTGAAGTGGCTAAGCCAAAGCCCAAAAAGAAGCACAAAAAGTAGCCCGAAAACGGCCTGCCTTGCTTAGCGCACGGTTCATCAATCCCGGAAATCTGCCGTTCATCGAACAAGGCCCAGCCTGACGCTCGACATTTCAACAACGGGAGTCTGACCATGTCCAAGGTCCTTATTCCGGCCCTGATGGCCGCCACTCTGTTCTCTGCCACTGCCCCGGCGCTGGCCGATCCGCCGCGCTGGGCCCCGGCCCATGGGTATCGCGATAAGGACGGCGATATCCGCTACAAGCGCACCAGTAACGGGGTTCGGTACTGGCGCGGCGATGATGGCCGTTATTACTGCCGCCGCGGCAATGGCACGGTTGGCCTCCTAGTCGGCGCGGCGCTGGGCGCTTTGCTTGGCCGGGCGGTTGATACCCGCGGCGAACGGGTGACCGGCACCGTGCTGGGCGCAGCCGCGGGGGCGCTGCTCGGCAACGAATTGGCCAAGGGCCCAACGCGCTGCCGCTGAGCGCTTGACCCGGCGGGCCATCCCCAGCAAAGCTTGGCGCGATGGCCCGACCCGCAGTCCTTATTACCGGCGCCGCCAAACGGATCGGCGCAGTGCTGGCTCGGCGCTTTGCGGGCGCGGGCTGGCACGTGGCGATCCACGCCGGGCATTCTCTCGAACTAGCGCGCGAATTGGCGGCGACCTTGCCATCGGCCGAAGTGGTTGAGGCCGACCTGCTGGACCGCGCCGAAGCCCTCGCGATGATTGACGATCTGGCCGGGCGATTGCCCGATTGGCGGATGCTGATCAACAGCGCTGCGATGTTCAAACCCGACACGGCGCAAGGCATCGATCCGGTGATCTTTGCGGAGGCCATGCGGGTCAATGCCGAAGTTCCGGCCGCCATGGCACAGGCCTTTCTGGCCAAGGCACGCAGCACCGGCGGGCGCCGGGTAATCCAGTTCCTCGACCAAAAAATCGCCAACCCCAACCCCGATTTCTTCAGCTACACTATGGCCAAGCACGCGCTGGCTAGCACGGTGAAGATGCTGGCGATGGCGCAGGCCCGGGCCGAAGACCGGGTTTACGGCCTCGCCCCCGGAGCGATGCTGCCGAGTTGGGACCAGCACAGCGACGAACACGAACTATCAGGCCGGATGAACCTGCTTCTGCGCTTGACCGATCCCGATGAACTGGCCGACGCGGCGCTGTTTATGGCCACTGGCTGGCTGGCCAGCGGTGAGACGATATTCGTCGATTCGGGCCAGCACCTGCTGTCCCAGCCGCGCGACGTGCTCTATCTGGCGCGGGAATGATCGAAGCTTTCCTCTCCTCCACCGTCGTCGTCGCACTCGCTGAAATTGGCGATAAAACCATGTTGCTGGCGATTGTACTGGCCGCGCGGCTGCGCGCGCCATGGGCCATTCTGGCGGGGATTCTGGTGGCGACACTGGCCAACCATGCGCTGGCCGCGCTGGTCGGCAGCCAGGTCGCTGGGCTGCTTCAGGCCGACTGGTTCCGGATCGCCGTCGCGTTGGGGTTCATCGCGATGGCCGGGTGGACGCTGGTGCCCGATAAACTGGACGAGGATGAAGGCGCCGTGCGCACTTCAGGCGGAGCGTTTCTGACCACGCTGGTCAGCTTTTTCCTGGTCGAAATGGGCGACAAAACCCAGATCGCGACGATTGCGCTGGCGGCGCATTACCAGTCGGTGCTGACCGTTGCGGCAGGGACAACGCTGGGGATGATGCTGGCCAATGGCCCGGCA
>JANMHL010000035.1:0-1730 GCA_031375125.1 Novosphingobium sp.
ATTCAAGGGCGGAGTGGAAATTTCGGTTAACCGATAGGCGCTGAAGGCTGGGGCGGCGCGCCTGCCATCCAACCCAACCCCGCTCATGCTGAGCTTGTCGAAGCACTGCCCTTCTGGCGGCACAGCACGACGGCACGAAGAAAGGGACAGTCCTTCGACAAGCTCAGGATGGACGGGGAGGGTGGTTAGGCTCTCTTGCCCGGTTAACCCGCCCTGATAATCAGATGGCCGCGCACATAGCCATAGTCTGACAGCCCGTCCCAATCACGCCCGTTGGGAAAACGCAGTTCGACCCCAGTCAAGTCGGTGGGGTCGAACAGCCGCATATTGGCCCCGATCATGGTCTGCGGAATATGCGGTTCGGGCAGCCAGTGAGTCGTCGCGCCGCAGTTTGCGCAGCGGTGGATCGCGACACCGGGCTGGTCGCGGTCAATGCGCCGGTATTGCTGGGTTGGGCCCTCAACGGTCAGGTCAGCAGGCGCGAAATAGCCCCACAGCGCCCCGGCATTGGAGCAGAGCGAGCAATTGCAGTCGTTGACGTATTCCGGCTTGGTCCGCAGCGAAAGCGTGACTGCGCCGCAATGGCAGCCGCCAGTCACTCTGCGAGTTCCCTTACATCCGCCAACCGTCCAGCCACCGCCGCTGCCGCCGCCATCGCAGGCGAGACCAGATGCGTCCGTGCGCCGGGGCCTTGGCGGCCGACGAAGTTGCGGTTGCTGGTGGAGGCGCAGCGTTCGCCGGCTGGCACTTTGTCGGGGTTCATAGCGAGGCAGGCTGAGCAGCCTGGTTCGCGCCATTCGAATCCGGCGGCGAGGAAGATCTGGTCCAGTCCTTCGGCTTCGGCCTGGCGCTTGACCAAGCCTGAGCCGGGAACCGCGATGGCCCAGCGGACATTGGCGGCCTTGGCCCGGCCTTTCAGCACGGCGGCGGCGGCGCGCAGGTCTTCGATCCGGCTGTTGGTGCAGCTGCCGATGAACACGTTCTGGACTTCGATATCGGTCAGCTTCTGCCCCGCCGTCAGCCCCATGTAGGCGAGGCTTTTGCGCGCGGCGTCTTGCTTGGATGGATCGGCAAAGCTTTCAGGCGCGGGGACAAAGCCGGTGATCGGCAGCACATCCTCAGGGCTGGTGCCCCAGGTGACCGAGGGCGCGATATCGGCGGCGTCGATGACCACCACCTTGTCGTATTTCGCGCCCGGATCGGTGGCGAGGCTGCGCCACCAGGCGACGGCTGCGTCCCAATCGGCACCCTTGGGCGCATAGGGCCGCCCTTTGACATAGGCGAAGGTCGTCTCGTCCGGCGCGATCAGCCCGGCGCGGGCGCCGTGTTCGATCGCCATGTTTGAGATTGTTAGCCGCCCTTCAACCGAAAGCGCGCGGATCGCGCTGCCGGTATATTCGATGACATAGCCGGTTCCGCCCGCCGCGCGCAGCACACCGGTGATGTGCAGCACCACGTCCTTGGCCGAAACGCCGGGGCCCAGATCGCCTTCAACCCGCACTTCCATGCTCTTGGACTGTTTGAGTAGCAGGGTCTGCGTGGCGAGCACGTGCTCTACCTCGCTGGTGCCGATGCCGAATGCCAGCGCGCCCAATCCGCCATGGCAGGCGGTATGGCTGTCGCCGCAGACGATGGTCGTGCCGGGTAATGAAAAGCCCTGTTCCGGCCCAACCACATGGACAATGCCCTGATTGGCGTCGGATGCATCGATATAGCGGATGCCGAACGCC
>JANMHL010000044.1:0-2520 GCA_031375125.1 Novosphingobium sp.
GGGGCTTTTTCCTGCCGTTCTTCGGGCGACATCGCGCCCAGCGTCTTCATCAAGCCGGAGATCGACCCCTGCTTGCCCAGAAATTCGACCCGCAAAGCCTCCAGCGCGCCCAAATCCTGCGCGGCGGCAATGCGCGCCAGCGCTGCTTCACGGGTTGCGGCATGGTCCACGGGTCTAATTCCACTCAAGTCAAAACAAACGGAACCCGGCCTTTAGCGGGGCCGCCGCTCAAGTCAAAATGGCTTTGCTGTGACCGGCGCTATGCGGTGTCGCGGCGGATCAGGGTTGGGGCCATTTCAACCGAAGCCGCAGCGGTGCCCGCAATTCGTTCGAACAACACATCGACCATCGCCCGCGCGCCTGCTGTGATGTTCTGGCTGATCGTGGTCAGCCGCGGAATGGTTTGTTCGGCCAGCGGTAGATCGTCAAACCCGGTGACCGAAATCTGCCCCGGTACGGCCAGCCCGCGGTCGGCCAGCGCGCGCACGGCGTGCATCGCGATCAGGTCTGATGCGGCGGCGATCCCGTCCACTTCGGCGCCGATCCGCTCAATATGCCCGGCGATTTCCTCGGCCATGATGTCCGAGGCGAGGTGTGTTTCAAGCTTGATCGGCGGTGCAAGACCAGCAGCGCTGGCCGCATCGCACAGGCCGAGGTATCGCTCAGACAGTTCAGGCGCGGCAGTATCGCCCAGAAATGCCAAGCGTCTGCGCCCAGCGCCGATCAGGCATTCCCCCGCCAATCGCCCGCCGACACGGTTATCGACCCCAACTGTGCAATGGACTTGTCCCGGGCGGTGGCTGCCCCAGACCACCATCGGGCGATACCACGCCGCAACCCGCTCAATCGCCTCAAACTGGTTGGATTGTCCGATCAGCAGCACGCCGTCGAGCATCCCGGAATCGACGATCCGTTCCAGCCAGTCCTCGGCATCGGGGATCACCCGGCTGAGCATGATGTCATAGCCGTTTTCGGTCAGCGCATCGGCCAGATGGCCCAGGATCGCCATGAAGAACGGGTCTGACAGGTGCTGGCGGCGCTCATGCCCCAACGGCACGACTATGCCGATAACCTTGGTTTCCTTGACCCGCAGCCGTTTGGCCATCTGATTGGGGCGGAACCCATGGAGCCGGGCCAGTGCCTGAATGGTCTCGCGGGTTTCGGTATTGACCAGGCTGGAATTGGCCAGCGCACGCGACACGGTCCCGGCCGAAACCCCGGCCAGCCGCGCCAGTTCGGCAATATTGCGGATTCGCCTGGGCGGCGCCGTGCCGTCATTCATGATCTGGCGTTCATGATCGGGGCAAATCCTTTTCGTGGCTGTAATTCAACCGATTGCTCTGATGCGGCCAGCGCCGCTCTGCTGTCAACTGCGTGAAACCTTCATCCACATCGCGTCAAGCCTGCCTTCGTGGCGAACGAGCCACAGGGCAAGCGAAATCTGCAATCGATTGCGAAAGGCTATTGCAATCGATTGTTGTATCTGCCAGTGGCAAGCTTCGACTTGTCATACGGCAAGCGGAGTTGGTGTCCCAACGGGAGAGGGTAATGAAAAAGTCCACATTGAAGAGCTGCGTCTCAGCTGCATCGATTGCGGTGATGAGCCTGATGGCAGTGCCTGCTTTCGCGCAGGATGCGGCGCCGGCCGATGAAGAAACCGTCGGGCTGGACGAAATTGTCGTCACCGCCTCGGGCCGCGACAAGACCCGCCTCAACACCTCGGTCTCGGTGACCAGCGTTGATGCCAGCCTGGTCGATGCGTTCAAGCCCAGCTCTGAAGCCGAAGTGTTCCGCATGATCCCGGGCATTCAGGTTCCCGGCACCTCGGGCCCTGGTGGTAACTCGAACATCGCCGTTCGCGGTCTGCCGGTTGCAACCGGCGGTTCGCCGTTCGTGCAGATTCAGGAAGATGGCCTGCCGACCGTACTGTTCGGCGACATCCAGTTCGGTAACAACGATTACTGGACTCGTTTCGATGCCAGCGTTGAGCGGGTTGAATCGGTTCGCGGCGGCGGCTCGACCACCTTTGCTTCGCAGGCTCCCGGCGCGGTCATCAACTACATCAGCAACACCGGCAAGAAGGACGGCGGCTATGTCCAGCTGTCCAAGGGCGTCAACTATGACGAAACCAAGGTCGACTTCCGCTATGGCGGCGCGATCAACGAAACTCTGCGGTTCCACATCGGCGGCCAGTTCAAGAGCGGCCGCGGTCCGCTCCATGCCGATTACAACGTGTCGGATTCGATCCAGGTCAAGGGCAACCTGACTCAGGAAATCGACGGCGGGAAGGGCTATTTCCGCCTGCTGTTCAAAGTCGCTGACACCAAAGAGCCGAACTACACCGGCGCTCCGGCCCTCGCGACACTCAGCGGCGGCAAGATCAGCGACGTTCAGCCGTTCCCCGGCTTTGATGGCCGCAACAGCTCGAACTACTCGATCTACAACAAGGACTTCCTGATCTACAACCGCACCGGTCAGCTTGAGCGCGTTGAAATGAGCGGGATTGCCACCAAGCAGACC
>JANMHL010000047.1:0-15884 GCA_031375125.1 Novosphingobium sp.
AACAATCGCCGCCTCAAGCTGGGCATCGAGCGTCAGCACCGGTAGGCGCTCAGCGGGCCCGCAAATCCGCCCGACGATCATCCCGCCCAGCTCGCCCCGGATCAGTTCGATCAGCCGGTCATGCTCGTGGCTTTGCTGGACCGCAGCGGCCAGTGCCGAGAGGATTGGCAGCGGATGGCCGATTGGCAGACCGTCTTCGAGCAAGGCCCGGAACACCCGGGTCAGCGCGGCCAGGCTGAGCGGCTGGGGGTGCAGTGTTTCGACCAGCCCGGCCGAATGGTCCTTCACCGCGTCGAGAATGTCCTTCATCTCGTCCGGCCCGAACAGCGCCTGCGGACGGTCGCCGAGCAGCTGGTTGAGCTGGGTCGCGACCACGGTCGAGGCATCGACCGTCAGATAGCCCTCGGCAATCGCCAGATCGCGCTGCGCCGCATCGATCCACAGCGCGCGGCAGCCAAAACTGGGATCAAGCGTCGGCTCGCCGGGCAGGTTGCTGCCGCTGCGCACTTCGCCAGAATCAATCGCCAACACTTTGTCGGCGCGCAGCACTCCGCCGCCGATGGGCACCCCGCCGAGCAGGATCCGATAGTCATTTGGCGCGAGGTCAAGGCTATCGCGGACCCGGAACTGCGGCACTACGAAGCCAAACCCTTGGCTGAGCTGCTTGCGCACCCCGGTAATCCGCGCGACCAGCGGCGAACCGCGCCGGTCATCGACCAGATGGATCAGGCCATAGCCCAACTCGATCGTCACCAAGGTATGGTCCGAAACATCGGCCAGCACGATCCGGCCCGGATCGGGCGGCGGCCCGGGGTCGGCCTCTGGCGCAGGCCGGGCCGCGCGTTTGCTCAGGCTGTGCCATAGCCACCCGGCCAGCCCGGCGGCGGGCAGGAATATCGTTTGCGGCATCGCCGGGATCACCCCGATTGCGCCAAGGATGACGGCGACCGGCAGCCAGGTGCTGGGGCTCGAAAGCTGGCCGCCGATTTGCCCGGCCAGATCGCGGTTGTCCGAAACCCGGGTCACGATGATCGCCGCCGCAATCGACAGCAACAGCGATGGAACCTGCGCCACCAGCGCATCGCCGACCGCCAGCGTGATGTATTTCTCTGCCGCCTCGCTCGCCGACAGCCCGTGGCTGACCATCCCGAGCACAAACCCGGCGATGATATTGACCCCCAGGATCAGCAGCGCGGCAATCGCATCGTCTTTGACGAACTTGCTGGCACCATCCATCGAGCCATAGAAATCGGCTTCGGTCGCAACTTCGCGGCGGCGGGCTTTGGCTTCTTCAGCGGTCAGCAGCCCCGCGCCGAGATCAGCGTCGATTGCCATCTGTTTGCCCGGCAAGGCATCAAGCGTGAACCGCGCCGAAACCTCGGAAACGCGGCCCGCGCCTTTGGTCACCACCACCATGTTGATGATCATCAGGATCATGAACACGAACAGCCCAACCGCGAAATTGCCGCCGACCAGAAATGCCCCGAATGCCTCGATCACATGGCCCGCCGCCGCGCCGCCCTCGTGCCCGTTGACCAGCACGACGCGGGTAGAGGCGACGTTGAGCGACAACCTCAACAGCGTGGCGAACAGCAAGACTGACGGGAAAGAGCTGAAATCGAGCGGCTTTTCGGCATTCATCGCCGCCATCAGGATCGCCACCGACAGTGCAATGTTGAGGACGAAGAACACGTCAAGCAGCAGCGCCGGGGTTGGCACCACCATCAGCCCAACCAGCGTGAGAATGCCCGCCGGGAGCGCAAAGGCGCTGATGCTGAACCGCGAGAGCAGGCCGTTCACAGCCCAACCGCCTTGAGCTTGCCATAGGCGCTGCGGACATGGCCGGGCATGGCGGCGGCACTACCGCCGAATGCGGCGGAGAGGGTTTCGGCCATACTGGGACGGGTCGCAGGCGATAGTCCCTTCCCGGCGGGGAGGAGTTGGGGTGGGGGCTCAACGCTAGTGTCGTTCCCCCACCCCCAGCCCCTCCCCGATGGGGAGGGGCGTATTAGATCGGGGCTCAGTTCATCCCCCATCGCCCGCGTCATCTTGCCGCGCAGCAGGCCCATCACTTCGCCCAGACTTCGCGGGGCACCGCCGAGGTTGTAAAAAATGCCACGGTTGGCCTCTGCCGCCTGCGGAAACAGCGCGGCGGCGCTTTGGCCGGGATCGGATTGGAGCGCGGTCAGGAACTTGCTGGCTCCGGCCGCACCAAGGAAGTGCGCGAGGTAAAGCTCGGATGGATCGGGTTCACGTCCCAGCACGCCGACGAGCACGTCACGATTGTCACTGGCCAGTTCCGCCGCCATCAGCGCCGAGGCATCGGGATCATACCGCAACGCCATAACTTGGCTGCGCATGGCCGGGTCAGCCACTTTGCCCCGCTCAATCGCCGCCCCGGCCCAGCCATAACCGTGGTCGGCCCCGTGGCGGTCGAGCGTGGTAAGCCAGGTGCCGCCGGTAAATTGATACAGCCCCGCCGCGCTGGAGGTGCCAGCCTTGGCATTGGGGTTCAGGCTCGATTCCAGCCGTGCCTGCCCCAGCAGATAGCCGAAATCGACCCCGGTCTCTGCCGAGGCCCGCGCGATTGCGGAACGGACTTCGGGCCGGGCCGCTGGTGCGGTAATGGGTGCGGCGTCGCTCAAACCAGGCTCCCGATGCAAAAGGACATCGAGAGCTGTTCAGCAAGGGTCGTGCCAGTTTAGCCGCGGGTCCCCGCGTAGGTATAGGCGGACAGCCCCGGATTGCCCGCGCGGTACAGCGCCGGACTGCCGGTCAGCGCGTCCAACCGTGCCGAGACATTGGCGGCAATCAGGTTGCGGACCTGGCGATTGACCTCATTCATCCGCCGCGCCGCATCAAGCAGTCCGCGGCATTCCTCGTCGGCGGCAAAGCTGGCCGCGAACGGCCCGCAATCATCCAGCGTTCCGCACAGCGCGACCTTGTCGTTCGCGCAGCCCATGATCGCATCGAGATCAAGCCCGGCAAGCGCCTGCCGCTCGGCCTGCAGAACGGCAATCATCTGCCGCAGATTTTCACGCATGGCAGCAGCTCCACTCATTTTCCGCTCCTCAGCAGCAGTCCTGCTGCAATCATCGCATCGGCGACTTGGGCCGGGACGATCGGATAGTGCCCGTCTTCGATCGCTTGACGGATCTGCTGGACCCGCTCGGCATCGACCGGCGGCTGGCCGGGATCGAGTTCGCGGCTGCGCACCACCGCTGAATGCGGGTTCGCAACCTGGGCTGCGCGGTCACTGCCGACTGGCGCCAGATGGGTCTGCTTTGGCTCCACCGCACTGACGGCGCGGGCCGCATGGGGGCCCTTGGGCCCGATTTCGATGGGAGGCATGGTGCCGCTCCTTGATTGCTTGTCAGTTTCAAGGACGGCAGCGGCGGCCCAGATTTAAGGGGCGGCGGCAAGCCTCTGCCGGGTCAGGGCAGATCGATGCCGACCAGCCCCGGGCGCAAGACTTTGGCGCGCAAAACGGGGGTACCGGGTGCCTGTGTGCGGACCTTGATCCACGCGCCTTCGGCCCCCGCTTCCAAAGCTTCGCCGGGCTGCGAGACGGCAAAGCCTTCGCCCTGCACCATCACGGTAATCGCATCGCCGCGCGCGATCAGCGGGGCCGAGGCGGCGGCGGCGCTTGATCCGGCCAGCGGCACAAACAGCTTCCACCCACCCGGCATCGGACAGGCGACTTCGACCGTATCGCGCCGCCCGCCATACCAGCCGAGCGTCAGCGCGGTGCGGCATGGCGCCAGTTTCAAGCGCCGGTCTACCGGCAGCGCCGCTCCGCCCGGCACGCCCTGCGGCACCCCGGTGAACTGGACAACAGCGCGGTCAATCGCGCCAAGATCGGCGTGGGCGGACTGCGCGATGGCGGGCGCAGCGGCGAGCGCGGCGATGAGCGCAAAAGTTCGGGTCATGGATTGGTCTCCTTTTGCGGTTCATTCTGCAAGCCTTGTGCCAGCAGCGGGGCCGCCTGATCGTAGGTCAGCGCCGCGATCAGCCCGCCAGCACCCGGTTCGATCAACACCCGCGCTGGGCGTCCAGCCTGTGCCGCCAGCGCCAGTGCTGCTGCAGCGTCGGCGGGAGCGGCCATGATCGTCAGCCGCAGCCGCGGATCGGGCGCGGCGCTGGTCAGCCAGTTCTTCAGCGTTGGCGAGCCAGCTCCCTCCCGCCACAACGCCACCGGATCGCCCAGCGCGGGCAAGGCCGTGCTGGGCGGTGGCGCGCTGGGCGGCACCTGGCTAACCGCCGAAGCTGTAACCATGAACAGGATCAGCGACAGATCAGCCAGCACGGTCTGCCAGCCACTGCCTGCGCGCGCGATCATGCCGCGCCCAGCGTTGCAGCAGCGGGCCGCGCTGGCACTGCGCGCGGGCTACACGCATCGGTAACCTGTGCCGCCAGCCAGTCGACCAGTTCCTGCCGGGCGCGTTCTTCGGCCAAGGCGGCGCGCTCGATCATCCGGGCCAATGGCGCGAGCACCAGATTGGCGCTGAGCAGGCCATAGAGCGTCGTAATCACCGCCATCGAGATAGCCCCAGTGATCGCCCCTTGCGCGATCCCATCAGCCGGCAGCTGGCTGAGCGAGACCAGCGTTCCGGCCAGGCCGAAAACCGGCGCCAGCTCAGCCGCCTGCGCCAGTGTGCGCACCGCGCGCGTGCTTTCGCCCAGCCGCCGGGCCTTGTGCTTTTCGTGCGCGGCCAGCAGTGCGGCGACGCTGCGGCCGCCGATCAGCGCATCGGTTGCTTCATCAAATTCGCTATCGCCATAGTGATGCGGCACCGCGCGGAGCAGACCGTCTTTGCGGATTTCCTGAATTTGCAGCGCCAGTTCAGAACGCGCCGCACTGGAATCGAAACGCCTGCCGCCAAGTTGAGCCAATTTGACCAGCGTCATTCTGCAGTCACCAAAACCGGCGCGCAAGACTGTGGCCAGCAGCGTTCCACCCAGCACAATCGCAGCCGACGGGCCATCGACAAGGTTCATCAGGTTCATCGCGCGGGAACTCCTTCAAACCGAAGGACGGCACGGTGCAAAGGTTTTCAGGGTCGGGCCAAACTTTGCCGCCGCCCGGCAAGGGCTTGCCGCCCGCGCCCGGCCGAAAGCCCCAAACTGCGCCATTCGCACAGTTGGCACGGTGCTTGCGAACACTCATCCGCACACTTGCGATTGGAGATGCCGATGGGCAGCCTGTTTGGAATTCATGGAGCCGCCCTGCAGCTGCGCTCGCAGCGGCTGGGGCTGATCACCAGCAACATCGCCAATGCCGGCACCCCCGGTTACAAGGCCCGCGACATTGATTTTGGCGCGGCGTTGAAGGCCAGTCAGGGCGGCATGACAACCGATGCCGCCGCCAGCGCCGCAACCCGTTACCGCATTCCAGTAATGCCCTCGCTCGATGGCAACACCGTCGAAATGGCCACCGAACAGGTCGCCTTTGCCGAGACTGCGACCGGCTATCAGGCGACGCTCAGCTTTATTCGCGGGCGGGTCGATACCCTGACCCGCGCCCTGAAAGGCGATTGAGCGTGAGCGGGATGAGCCTGTTTGGTGTCGCCCAGCGCGGAATGTCTGCCCAGCTGGTGCGGATGAACGCCGCCGCCTCAAACCTCGCCAATGCCGGGTCGGTGACCGGCAGCGAAGCCGAAGCCTATCGCCCGATCCGCCCGGTCTTTGCCGAGCAGTACGATGCCGCAACCGGGCTTTCGACCGTCAACGTCAGCGGCACGCTGCGCAGCACCGCCGCTCCGATCAAACAATATGCTCCCGACCATCCCCTGGCCGATGCTGAGGGCAACATCTGGTCCGCCTCGGTCGATGAAACTGCCGAGATGGTCGAAATGCTCGATGCCTCGCGCCAGTACCAGAATCTGGTCGAAGCGCTGTCCACCGCCAAGCAGTTGATGCTCGAAACGATAAGGATGAAATGATGGTCAGTTCAATCACTTCGGCCGGCCCCAGTCCCGCCGCCAAACCGGCGCTCCAGAACCTGGGCCAAGCCGACTTCATCCGGCTGATGACCACCCAGATGAAGATGCAGGATCCCACCGACCCGGTCGATAACAAAGAGATGATCGCGCAGATGGCGCAGTTCTCCTCGCTGTCCGGGATCGAGAACGTGAACAACACGCTGAAATCCATTTCGGCCCAGCTTGATGCGGTCTTGTCTGCGCAATCAACCTTAAACGCGCCAGCTTAACAATGCTCAGCCCCCAAACCCGTCTATGCTGAGCTTGTCGAAGCATTGTCCTTTTCTTCGTGCCGAACGCGCTGCCGCAAGAACAAGAACAGTCCTTCGACAAGCTCAGGACGGGCGGATTTGGGGATAGACACAACCTTCAATCCGGAGAAATGCCATGTCGTTCTATACCTCGCTCAACGGCCTCAACAACGCGCAGACCGAACTATCGGTCATCGCCAACAATCTGGCCAACGCCGAAACCACCGGTTTCAAGAAAAGCCGGATCAACTTCGCCGATATCGTCTCAAGCTCGGCCTCGACCAATCCCAAACTGGTCAAGGGGATCGGCGCAACAGTGGCCTCGATCGACCAGAACTTTTCACTCGGCCCAGTCCAGCAGACCGGCGCTGCGCTCGATCTGGCGATCGACGGCGAAGGCTTTTTCACCAAAGTCAGCCCGATCACTGGTAAGACGTTTTACACCCGTAACGGCAATTTCACGCTCGATGGCGCCGGGTTCATAACCGATGCGAGCGGGGACCGGTTGCAGTCACTTCCGGTCGATGCCGCAGGTAACGTCACCGCACTGTCACCGGCTGACACGGTGCTGCCGCTGGTCAACGGCGCAGGGTCCGATTTTGTCGGCGTGATCGTCAAAGTCGATGGCTCGGTTGTTGCATCTTACGCCGATGGCTCCACGACTTCGGTCGGCAAGCTCGCGCTCGCGGCTTTCGTCGCTCCGGGCGGACTGCTGCAGGTTGGCAATCAGGACTGGCAATCGACCGGCATTTCCGGCGCAGCCAGCTACAACCAGCCCGGTGCAGCCCGGTTCGGCAACATCATGTCGGGCAGTCTGGAACAGTCCAACGTCGATATTGCCGAGGAAATGGTCGGGCTGATTACGGCCCAACGCTATTTCCAGGCCAACGCCAAGGCGATCGATACCGCCACCCAACTGTCGCAAACCGTTATCAATCTGCGCACTTAGGGACTGACCCATGGACCGGATGATCTGGACCGCCGTCAGCGGCATGAACGCGTCGATGGCGCGGCAGCGGATGATTGCCAGCAACATGGCCAATTCGCAGACCACCGGGTTCCGCTCCGAAGTGATGGCGCAGACCCCGATGACGCTGGTCGGCCCCAGCCTGCAAGTCCGTTCGATGAGCGATGCCGCGGTGCGCGGCGCGCGGATGGAGGCTGGGCCAATGATCCCGACCGGCCGCGCGCTCGACATCGCGATGCAGGGGCAAGCCTTGCTGACCGTGCAAGCGCCCGACGGCAGCGAAGCCTATACCCGGCGCGGCGATTTGAGCGTCTCGCCCAGCGGCTTGCTGACCAATGGCGAGGGCTTTCCAGTGATCGGCGAAAGCGGGCCAATCTCGGTCCCGCCGGGCAGCGCTGTCAGCATCGGCAATGATGGCGCGGTGCTGGTCGCCAACCCGGCCAGCCCCGAAAGCCCGCCGCAGCAAGCCGACAAGATCAAACTCGCTTCGTGGAGCGGGAGCCGGATCGAGAAGGGGCTGGACGGGTTGTTCCGGGTCTATGGCGGCGGCGCCTTGCCAGCCGATGCCGAAGCCCGCGTCGTCTCTGCCACGCTCGAGCAATCAAACGTCCGCCCAGCCGAAGTGCTGGTCGAAATGGTCGAAGCCCAGCGCCTGTTCGAAATGCGCACCAAACTGATCGCCACCGCCAAAGAGCTTGATGAGGGCGGCGCGAGTTTGATGAGAATGTCTTAAGCAACAAAGGATCGATCCATGCCCACTTCCGCCCTTCACGTCGCCCGCACCGGGCTTGAAGCGCAAGACGCCCGGATGCGGGTGATTGCCAACAATCTCGCCAATATCGGCACGACGGGTTACAAACGCGACCGCGCCAATTTCGCCACGCTGGCCTATCAGGACAATCGCGTCGCCGGGCAGCAGAGTTCGAACGAGACGCAGTACGCCACCGGGCTGAATCTGGGCACCGGGGTGTCGGTCCAGTCGACCACTTCGATCACCACCCAAGGCACGCTCAGCACCACCAGCAACGCCCTCGATTTCGCGCTCGATGGCGATGGCTATTTTCAGGTCCAGCTGCCCGGCGGCAAGCTGGGCTATACCCGCGCGGGTAACTTCAGCCGCTCGGCTGACGGCCAGTTGGTCACCGCGCAGGGCTATGCACTGCAACCGGCGATTGCGGTTCCAGAAGACGCCGCCTCGATCACGGTCGGGCCGGACGGCACCGTGTCTGTGACCACTTCGGCCAGTTCCACCCCGACCGAGATCGGTCAGATTACCACCGCCAGCTTTGCCAACCCGGCGGGACTGCAAGCCTTGGGCGACAACTTCCTCGCCGAAACCGCCGCCAGCGGCGCGGCGCAAGTCGGTGCGCCGGGTGACGGCGTGCGCGGGTCAATCCGGCAGGGGATGCTGGAGGCCTCGAACGTCAACGTGGTCGAGGAACTGGTCGACATGATCGAATGCCAGCGGGCCTACGAGATCAATTCCAAAATGATCTCCTCGGTCGACGAAATGCTCCGCAACGCCAACCAGACGCTGTGAGGATGATGATGCGTAGCACCAATACCTTCGTCATTGCGACGAGCTGCAGGCTCCGCAGCAATCCAGGGCGGCGCAACACTGCACTGGATTGCTTCGCTGCGCTCGCAATGACGAACCTGTTTTTGGGCGGCACAGCCTTTGCCGGGCCCAAGCCCAAGCCCGGTTTCGAAGCCGCCCTACCCGCTCCGCCCGCGCCGCCGCGCGCTGCCGATGGGGCGATCTTCAACGTGGGCGATGGCTATGCCGCGCTCTATCAGGGGCACCGCGCCAGCAAGGTTGGCGATCCGGTGACGATCGTGCTGACCGAGCAGATCACCACTTCCAAATCCGCCGGATCGAAAAGCAGCAAGTCCGGCGGGTTCGGCGTGACTCCGCCCGCCACCGGCCCGCTCAGCTTTATCAAGCCGACCAGCCTTAAGATGTCCGGCGAAACGTCGTTCAAGGGTGATGGAACCGCCTCGCAATCGAGCACGCTCGGCGGGGAAGTTTCGGTCACCATTGTCGAAGTGCGGCCTAATGGCACCGCGCTGGTTCGCGGGGAAAAGCGCTTGATGCTGAGCCAGGGACAGGAATGGATCCAGTTCGCCGGGATTGTGCGGCTCGCCGATATCGATTCCGATAACCGAATCGCTTCCAGCCGGGTCGCCGATGCGCGGATCGAATACGCCGGAAACGGCCCGGTCAGCCGCGCCAGCCGCGAAGGTTGGCTGTCCAAGTTCTTCAACTTTATCAGCCCATTTTGAGGGGAATGTGATGCTCCGCCTCACCATGATCGCTGCGCTGGTGTTCAGCACGCTCGCTCCCTTACCCGCTCAAGCCGAACGCTTGCGCGATCTCGGCACGTTTCAGGGCGTGCGGACCAACCAGCTGACCGGTTACGGCATCGTCGTCGGCCTGTCGGGCACCGGCGATGACAGCCTTGAGTACCTTACTCCGGCGATGCACGGTGTTTCGGGCCGGGTCGGGGTGCAGTTGCCGCCCGGCGTCAACCCGGCGCTGAAGAACGCCGCTGCGGTCATCATCACCGCTGATCTGCCCGCCTTCGCCAAGCCCGGCCAACGGATCGACGTGACCGTATCGGCGATCGGCAAGGCCAAGTCCTTGCGCGGCGGGGCACTGGTCGTGACCCCGCTGTATGGCGCGGACGGCCAGATCTATGCCATGGCCCAAGGCAATCTGGCGGTCGGAGGCCTCGGCGTTTCGGGCGCCGATGGATCGAAGCTGACCGTCAACGTGCCGACAGTAGGCCGGATCGCCGATGGTGCCAGTGTCGAGCGCGCGGTGGCGACCGGGTTTGATTCCGGGGCCAGCTTGCGCTGGAACCTGTACCAATCCGATTTCCTGACCGCGACCCGGGTCCGCGATGCGGTCAACCGGCGCTGGCCTGGCTCTGCGACGATTGTCGATGGCGTCACCGTCTCGCTGCAATTGCCGCCCGATCCCGATAGCCGCGCCAGCCGGATGGCCGAGATCGAAATGATCGACGTCACCCCGGCCGAGGCCCCGGCCCGCGTGGTAATTAATTCGCGCACCGGCACGGTCGTGATCAATTCCGCCGTGCGGCTGTACCCGGCGGCGATCAGCCACGGCAAGCTGACCGTGCGGATAGACGAAAGCCCCAGCATCAGCCAGCCCGCGCCGTTCAGCCGGGGCCAAACCGCGGTCCAGCAGGACAGCAAGCTGGAGGCCGAGCAGGAAGGCAACCGCGTCGTCTATTTCAAACCCGGCGCGAGTCTGGCGAAGCTGGTCGATGCGCTCAACCTGCTCGGCGTCAGTCCGCCCGATCTGGTCGCGATCCTCGAAGCGCTGAAACAGGCCGGGGCGCTCAAAGCCGAAGTGGTGGTGATATGACCCCGATCTCTTCTCCGATGCTTGCCAGCAGCAGCCTGAGCGCCAGCCAAGGCACTGACCGTGCGCAATTGGCAGGCGCAGCCAAACAGTTTGAGGCGATCTTTCTGCGCCAGATGCTGGCCGCCGCGCGCAAGGCCGATTTCGGCGGCGAGCTGCTCGGCGGGCAGGCGCTCGATACCTTTCGGACCATGCAGGACGAACACTTTGCTGACCTAGCCGCGCAGAACGGCGCCTTTGGGTTCGGCAAGTTGATCGAAGCGCAGTTGACCGCGCAGTTGGGCAAGGAATAAACCATGGCCTCTGACCTCCTCACCATCGCCGCATCGGGCGTCCGCGCCGCGCGGATCGCGCTCGATGTTACCGCGCACAACATCGCCAATGCCGGAACCAGTGGCTATGTCCGCCGCTCGGTCCGGCTGAGCGAACTGGCTTCGGCCAGCGGGTTTGGCCAGACCGGCGACCTGTCGTTCTCGGGCGTGCGAACCGATGGCATGATCCGGAACGTCGATGCCTTTCGCCAAAGTGAAGTGCGCCGCACCGGCGCTGATGCCGCGCGCGCCGGGACCGAGCTTGGCGCATACCAAAATGTCGAAGCGGCGATCGAGCAATCGGGGCTGTTCCCGGCGATGACCGGGCTGGATGAAGCGTTGCAGCAGTTGTCCGCCGATCCGGTCGATCCATCGCTCCGCACCGCCGCGTTGGAACAAGCGCGGACCTTGGCGCGCACGTTCAATCTGGCCGAACAAGGCCTGACTACGGTCGCCAGCGGGCTGCAAGTTGCCGCCACCGATGGCACCGAACAGGTCAACCGGCTGGCGGGCGAACTGGCCCGGACCAACCTGCAACTGGCCCGCTCGACCCCGGGCACTGCCGACCATGTCCTACTGCTCGATCAGCGCGATGGGCTGCTGGGGCAATTGTCGGGCTATGGCGATATCGCCACCACATTCGGCCCCGATCAGACCGTATCGGTGCGGATCGGCGGCGCGTCCGGGCCGCAACTGGTCACCGGCGGCAGCGTTGATCCGCTGGTGCTAACCACTGCCGGTGACGGTACGCTTTCATTCGCCAATGGCGCAGGCGCAGTGACGCTATCGGGCGGATCACTGGCTGGCCAAGCGCAAGGGCTGGTGCTGGTTCGCGACAATCGGACCGCGCTGAATGCCGTGGCGGCATCGCTGATGACTGCTGCCAATGGCGCACAAAGCAGCGGCACGGCGCTGGATGGCAGCCCCGGTCAACAGCTGTTTTCAGGTACCACGGCGGCCGATATGGCGGTTGCGCTGACCTCTGGCGCAGGCCTCGCCACGGCACCCGGCGGAGCCGCAGCCGGCAGCCGTGATCCAGCCGGACTGGCCGCACTGCGGAGCGCGCTGTCGACCGCCGACGTTTCCGGCCAGATCGACGCGCTGCTGTTTCAAGTCTCCAGCGCCACTCAGGGCCGCCGGATTACTGGCGATGCGCTGGATGCCATCGCTGGCTCAGCCCGGATCGCGCTCGACAGCCAAGCCGGGGTCAACCTTGATGAAGAAGCCGCCAACCTGATCCGGTTTCAGCAGGCGTTTCAGGCCAGCGGCAAGGCGATCCAGATCGCCGCCGACCTGTTCGATACCCTGTTGGCGATACGATAGGAGCCCGCCATGACCAGTGTCAGCACCAGCGCCTTTTACGAACGCTTCAACCTCGATCAGACCGCTTTGCGTGGCCGCGCTGAGGCGCTGCAGGCAGCGATCGGCAGCGGGCAGCGGTTGGGGCGATCGTCTGACGATCCGGTCGCGTCCTCGAGGCTGCGCACGCTGGGCCGGGCCGATGCCTTTGCCGCCGTCGACCTGTCGATTGCCGCGCGGGCCAGCAGCGATCTGACGCTGACCGACACCGCCTTGCAGAGCTTTGCCGATTCGCTGATCCGGGTGCAGGAACTGGCGACGCAGGCCGCCAATGGCGTCCTCACCACCGCGCAACGCGCCGGGATCGCGACCGAAATCGCTTCGATCAGCGGCGAACTGGTCCGCCTCGCCAATACCCGTGACAGCGCCGGACACGCGCTGTTTGGCGGCGATGCAACCGGCGATGCCTATGCGCTCGATGGTGCGGGCAACGCAGTTTATATCGGCACAGCAACCGCCAGTGAACTGCCGCTGGGCGATGGGCAAAGCGTCACCCGCGGGCTGACCGGGCCAGAGTTCTTGAACTTTGGCGCGACCACTCTGTTCGCGCTCGTCAAAAACCTCGCCGCCGATCTGGCTGGTGCCGCCGCCGATCCCGCGCAGGCCGCGCGCGATGCGCTGGGCGGTCTTAATACGGCGCTGGAGACGATCACTACGCAGCAAACGGTGGTGGGCACCCGGCTCAACTGGATCGATCTCAATACCGATCGCCG
Source organism: Novosphingobium sp. (assembly GCA_031375125.1). Classification (GTDB taxonomy): domain Bacteria; phylum Pseudomonadota; class Alphaproteobacteria; order Sphingomonadales; family Sphingomonadaceae; genus Novosphingobium. The sequence goes on from JANMHL010000047.1 coordinate 12,971, forward strand.
GACCCAGATGGGCGAGCTCAGCGCGCAAGAACAAGCCGATGTCGGCGGCACCGACCTGACCGAGGCGGTTTCCAGATTGCAGCAGACCATGACCGTGCTGGAGGCCAGCCAGGCCAGTTTCGCGCGCCTTTCAGCACTCAGCCTGTTCGATTTCCTGCGCTGATCGCGCGTCACACGTCACCACATCCCGGGGGGTAGCAGTCCATGTACGCCGCAATCGGCATCGTAATTCTGATCGTGATGGTCTTCGGCGGCTTCGCTATTACCGGCGGCGCGCTGGGGCCGGTGCTCGAGGCGCTGCCGCACGAAATGCTGATCATCGGCGGCGCGGCATTGGGCGCGCTGGTCACTGGCAACAACCTGCACGGGCTGAAAGCGCTGGGCGGCGGGTTCGCCAAAGTGTTCAAGGGGCCCAAGCACAGCAAGCAGGATCATATCGATGCGATCATCCTGACCACCAAGCTGATGAAACTGCTCCGCGCCGAAGGACCGGTCGCGCTGGAAAGCCACGTCACCGAGCCCGCCAATTCGGCGATCTTCTCGGAATTCCCGCGCCTGCTGGCCAACTCCGCGCTGACCTCGCTGATCTGTGACACGCTGACCCTGATCGTGGTTTCGTCCGGCACGCTGGAAGTCCACGCGGTTGAGGAAGTGATGGACAATGCGATGAAACAGCATTTCCACGAGTTCCACGAACCGCAACACACCCTGCAAGGGCTGGCCGATGCCCTGCCCGCGCTAGGGATCGTTGCCGCCGTGCTCGGCGTGGTCAAAACGATGGGTTCGATCGACCAGCCGCCGTCCGTACTGGGCGGAATGATCGGATCGGCGCTGGTCGGGACCTTCCTGGGGGTGCTGCTGGCCTATGGCATTGTCGCGCCGATGGCCGGGCGGCTGAAGCAGGTGATCGACGCCGACGAGCAGATTTTCCACGCGGTAAAACAGGTGATCATTGCAAGCCTGCACGGCTGGCCGCAGCCGCTGGTGGTCGAAAGCGCGCGTTCGGGGCTGGGTCACGATTTCCGCCCCGGACTGTCGGAATTGCTCGATGCGCTGCGCGGGCGCTGACCCATGCCTCCGCCCAAAAAAGCCAAAGATGAGCCGCTCCGGCCGATTATCGTCAAAAAGGTCACTGTCGTGGCCGCCGGGCATCATGGCGGCGCCTGGAAAGTCGCCTATGCCGATTTCGTCACCGCGATGATGGCGTTTTTTCTGCTGCTGTGGCTGCTGGGCGCGACCACCGAAAAACAGCGCAAGGGGCTGGCCGACTATTTCACGCCGACGCTGGTCAAATTGAAAGAGGGTAGCGCCGGTTCCAACGGGATGCTGGGCGGCAGTTCGATTACCGATGTCGATAATTACCCCAACCGCGCCGGGCAGACCGGAACCAAGGTGATGACCATCCCGCGCGATACCACCGGCGGGCCCAAGGAAGGCGGCGAACGGATCAAAAAGCGCGAGGCGATGGAAAAGAATCTCGCCGCCAAACTTGCCGCCAACCCGCGCCTCGCGCGGCTGGCCAAGCAGGTCCGGCTGGTCGATACTACCGAGGGGATCCGGATCGATCTGGTCGACGATGCCGATTTCTCGATGTTCCAGCTTGGCACCACCGTGCTGACTCAGGACGCCTCCGGGCTGCTCAGCGCGATTGGCGAATTGCTCAGCAGCGAGCTCGGCGGGATTTCGATCCGCGGGCATACCGATGCCCTGCCCTACAACGGCGGGATCGGCGCGAACAACTGGTCGCTCAGCGCAGGCCGCGCCGAAGCCACCCGGCAGGCGCTGCTGCGGCAGGGAATTGGTGAGCCGCGCTTTCGCAAGATCGAAGGCGTCGCCGACCGCGAACCCTTGATCCGCGACCAGCCCGAAGACCCACGCAACCGGCGGATTTCGATCCTGTTGATGCGGTGATCGGCCTACCAGTCGGGGAAGCCGAACATCACCCGGCTATCAAACGATCCGATCATCCAGCTGGCGCCGTTGCAGATCGCGGTCATCTGCTGCGATTCAAAATCTCCCGATGTAGAGATCACCCACATTCTGGCAGAGTCGCGCGCGAGATTGATCTCGATCCCGCCGAGTTTGATCGTTTTGGGCTGATCGAGCGGCACGGTGATTTCTGTTCCAGCCAGCCCCGCACCCCAGTACTTCAGCTTGATCTCCTTGCCCTTGAGCGAGGATAATACGATCCGGCGAAAAGCAGCGTAGGAATCGAGCGGACCCTTGGCATCAACTAAAGTCGCGCCCGGTCCAGGCTGATCTAGCAAGCGCACCTGAGGAGTGACCGGCATATCGAACCGCTTGAAGCTAAGGCCTAGGTTCTTGGTGCGCGGCAGCCAGGCCAGATCTATTCGGCCATCACGATCCTTGTCTTCAAAACACACCCAGCGGTAGTGCCCGAAACCGCCTCCCAGCGGCCCGCTCTTCCAGCCAATCGAGCACAGCCGCTCACCGTCCGCACCGCGCCAAGTTGTGATTGGCGAACCGGCATCGAGCGGCACCGCATTGGCTAGCGGCTTGCCCTTGTCGTCGGCCAGACTGACCGGAGCGCTAAGGTAGCCGGTCTTCGGAACAATCGCATATTCTTGGACCGCTAGTTCAAGACCTTTCTTGAGCAATATTGGCCGGTCTTGAAGCTTCAGGGATTTGACCACTGGCTTATTCATGACCAGCATCCAGGCTGGAACTTGTGCGCCATAAGGTCCGAACCCGGCGCTATAACAATCACTTTGTGCCAGCGTTTGCGAGGGCAACGACAATCCGGTGAGTATCAGGATAACTCGGCGCATTTGCGGCTTCCTTCCGGTCTGTTAACTGACAAACCATGTGGCCAAAGGCATGAAAAGAAAAGCCAGAATCTGGCGGTACTAGGTCACTTGGTTAGGATCGAGAGCCGCCAGATCGCGCGCCAGCC
>JANMHL010000050.1:0-4988 GCA_031375125.1 Novosphingobium sp.
TCGCTCGGCCAGCAATTGGTCAGCGAAGGGCTGGCCGAGCCGTGGCGGGGAAAGCGCAGCGATTGGTGCGTGATGCTTGTAAGAACGAATAGTTCGGAATAGCATTGCTCTTGTGGGCAAGATCATCCGATTTAGAAACCGCAGGCGGGTCAATCCGAGCCGCTATGGCGGAGTTTTGCCAAATCATCGCTGGCTAGGACAGCGACATCCCGCTGTCAGAGTGCTGTTTGCGCTGCGCCCATTCGCGCTATTTGCGCTGCTGTGTCTGGCTTGGATTTCTTACGACGGCGGATTGGTCGAGCCGCCGGAGTTTCTTTCAACCGAGCCGGAAGCCGTTTCAGGCCAGTTCACGCTTTGCGGAATCGGTCGGGGACATAACTGCGTCATTGATGGCGACACATTCAAACTGGGTGATCGCAGCATAAGAATTGTCGGCATCGACGCCCCGGAAACACACCCTTCAAATTGCGCTGCGGAAGCAAGAATTGGCGAAGAGGCCACCCAACGGTTGCTGCAATTGCTGAATGAAGGGGCTTTTGTAATGCGGGGGCGGATCGATGGACCTCAAGATCATTATGGACGAGACCTTCGAGCGGTCAGTCGATCACTGCCTGACGGAAGCGAACAATCGATCGCGGATGAAATGTTGGCAAGTGGAACAGTCCGCCGCTATCTCGGAGGCTTGAGGTCTGGCTGGTGCTAAGAACCGCAAGCTTGGGAGAGCGTAATGTTGTTGATCGAGGGCTGGATTAAACTGGCAACTGGCGAATTCGCCAAGGTCCGCGAACAGGCGATTGCAATGGTTGCCGCGACCAATCAGGAAGTGGGTTGCTTGCACTATGCCTTTGCCCAGGACATCGCCGATCCCGACCTGATCCGGATTTCGGAACGCTGGGAAAGCCCGGAAAACCTGACCGCCCACGGTGCCAGCGCGCATATGGCAGAATTCAACAAAGCAATGGGCAGTGTGACGCGCGAAGGCGCCGACCTGTGGCTCTATTCTGGCGAACAGGTCCGCAAGCTGATGTAGCTCAGATTCCGGCGTACCACGCGTAATCGCCGTAATCTTCCCAATAGCCGCCCTTGCCGCCGTGCAATCCGGCCAAGGTCGCGCGCAGTTCGATCCGCATGACGAACTTGGCCTGCTTGTAGCCCAACTGCCGCTCCACCCGGAGCCGCAGCGGCGCGCCGTGCGCCTCTGCCAGCGGCGCGTCGTTCATCCGCCAGGCCAGGATCGTCTGGGGATGGAACGCGTCGATCAGATCGATTGATTCGTAATAGGCCTTTCCGCCGCTCATCGTATCGGCGCAATGAAACACGGCGTAGCGCGCTTCGGGCAACAGTCCGGCCTTGGCCAGAATGGGCCCGAGCTGCGGGCCCTGCCATTTGCCGATCGCGCTCCAGCCCTCGACACAATCGTGGCGGGTAATCTGGCTGCGCTGCGGCATGGCTTTCAGCGTATCGAGCGGCAGATCGAGCGCTTGGCGAACCAATCCGTCGACCCTGAGTGTAAAGCCGGAAAACCCAGCAGCCAGCGCCCGGCGATAGCCGCCATCGGCCACGCTGGTGCTGCCATTGGCGCGGAACACCGGGGACATTTGTGCTTCGCTGAACTCCCGCGCCAAGGCATCGCCCATCAACAGCCGCTGGGCCCGCATGGTCAGGTCCTCTGCCCCGATCAGCTTCTCGCGAAAGCTGGGGGCCTTGTTGAGCTGGTCGCACCCGCCAAGCAACAGCCCGCCCACCCCGGCAGCGCCGACCCCGATCAGTTTACGCCGTGAAACAATCATGATTGCTCCTCCCGTTCGCGCGGCAAGCGGTACCAGCCGGTGATCATCGAGCGCACTTCGTTGATCGGCCCGGCCAACACCACCATCGCGATATGGACGACAAAAAAGCCAACCAGTCCGAAAGCGAAAATGAAATGCAGCGAGCGGGCCGATTGCCGCCCACCAAACAGATCAAGCAGCCACGGCCAGGCCGCGTTCATGCCCGGCGACATGGTTAGCCCGGTCAGAATGATGCCCGGCAGCATGACCAGCAGCACGCTGCCATAGGCCAGCTTTTGCAGCACATTGTACTGCAGCGCCGCAGCGCCCGTGGGGAACCGCAGCTGGGCGTGTTCCTTGATATCATGCCACACATGCGCCGGGTTCAGCTCGGCCAGCCGCGGCACGATGTCGCGGCGCAGATGCCCGGCAACCAGCGACCAGATCAGGTAAAATCCCGAAGCGCCGATCAGCAGCCAGGCGAATGACAAATGCCACAGCCGCGCATCGGCCAGACTGTAGTGCGATGGAATCGTGATCCAGCCGGGAAACCGCCCCAGCACCAACCAGGCATCGCCGCGATCAAACCCTTCCTGCCCCCAGTACAGCCGCGAATGCGCGTTGAAGATCATCAACCCGCTCATCAGCATAACCGCCAGCACCACCGCGTTGAGCCAGTGCCACAGCCGCGTCACCAGCCGGTGCCGCTTGATCAGGTCACCGCCCTTGATCGTGTCCCCGGCGCTGTCTGTTATCACGCGGCCTCCCTCGGCAGCTAACCACATTGGTGGACCTATACCTATCTGGCAGTTCGATGCTTGTCTGTGATTGGTTACAGGTGCAGGAAAAATAAATTGGAAGACTTGGTAGACCGTTTCAGGTTGACCAAAGGCCCATTCGCAAACCTGCTGGAGCCAAACAAGATGCCGAACCGTTTGCCCCTGCTGCTGGCCTTGATTCTGTTGCTGATCGGCGAGCCTGCTGGGGCCAACAAGCGCATTGCGCTCAGTTTCGATGATGTTCCGCGCAAAGCCGGGGCGTTCTTCACCCCGGCAGAGCGCAGCCAGCGCCTGATCACCGCACTACGCCAAGCGGGGGTCAGACAGGCGGTGTTCTTCGTCAATCCAGGCCACCTCGATCAACCTGATGGCGCAGGCGGCGAAGCCCGGATCATGGCCTATGTCGCGGCAGGCCACCTGATAGCCAACCATTCGTTCTCTCACCCGCATCTGCGCCAGTTTTCGGCGGCGGATTACCTTGCCGATATCGACAAGGCAGAAGCCTGGCTCAAAGGTCGCCCCGGCTACCGGCCGTGGTTCCGCTTTCCCTATCTGTTTGAAGGCGGCGACGACAAGGCCAAGCGCGATGCAGTGCGGGCCGGATTGGCTTCGCGCGGCTTGCGCAACGGCTATGTCACCGCCGATGGGAATGACTGGCACCTTGAGCAACTGACCATTGATGCCGCCAAAGCCGGCAAGCCAATGGACATGAAGGCGCTGCGCCGACTCTATCTGCAAATGCAGCTAAGCGCGGTGGAATACCACGACCGGATGGCCCGCACCACGCTCGGCCGCTCACCCGCGCATGTTTTGCTGCTCCACGAAACCGATCTGGCGGCGCTGTTCATCGGCGATCTGGTCACCGAACTGCGGCGCGAGGGCTGGACCATCATCACCGCCGACGCAGCCTATCGCGATCCACTGGGCAAGGCCTTTCCCGACGTGCCTTTCACCTCTGGAACCTTGACCGGATCGCTGGCATGGGAAAAGAACATTGAACCACCGCTTTCACCCTTGTGGATGGGTGAATCCGTGGTGACCCTGCTGTTCGAGCGCCGCGTTCTGAAAGAGCCTGCCAAGCCATGACCGACCAATTTGCCCTGACCGAAGACCAGCTCGCCATTCAGGATATGGCGCGCAAGTTCACCGCTGACCGGATCACGCCCCACGCCGCCGAATGGGACGAGAAATCGCATTACCCGGTTGAGGTCTGGAAGGCCGCTGGCGAGCTTGGTTTTGGCGCGATCTATGTGTCCGAGGAATCGGGCGGGATTGGTCTGGGACGGCTCGATGCGGCGCTGATCATGGAGGCGATGGCCTATGGCTGCCCGGCGACCAGCGCTTATATCTCGATCCACAACATGGCCGCCTGGATGATCGACACTTTTGCCTCGGACGAGGTCAAGGCGCGGTTCCTGCCTGATCTGGTTTCGATGGATAAAATCGCCAGCTATTGCCTGACCGAGCCGGGCAGCGGTTCAGACGCGGCAGCGCTCAAAACCACCGCGCGACTGGACGGCGAACATTACGTGCTGAACGGCACCAAGCAGTTCATTTCGGGCGCAGGCTACAACGACATTTACGTCTGCATGGTCCGCACGTCGGACAATGGCGCCAAAGGCATCTCGTGCTTGGTGGTCGAAAAAGACACGCCCGGGCTGTCGTTCGGCGCACCCGAAAAGAAGCTCGGCTGGAACGCCAGTCCGACCGCACAAGTGGTGTTTGAGGACTGCCGTGTGCCGGTCGGCAACCGGGTCGGCGCCGAGGGTGACGGGTTCCGCTTTGCGATGGCCGGGCTTGATGGCGGACGGCTCAACATCGGCGCCTGCTCACTCGGCGGGGCCCAGCGCTGTCTGGATGAGGCGGTGGCCTATACCAAGGACCGCCAGCAGTTCGGCCAGCCAATCGCCGATTTCCAGAACACCCAGTTCATGCTGGCCGACATGGCGACCGATCTGGAAGCAGCCCGCGCGCTGCTTTACCTCGCCGCCTGCAAAGTCAGCGCCAATGCCCCCGACAAGAGCCGCTTTTCGGCGATGGCCAAGCGACTGGCGACCGACAGCGGCAGCAAGATCGTCAACGATGCGCTGCAGCTGTTCGGCGGCTATGGCTATCTGCGTGACTATCCAATCGAACGGTTTTGGCGCGATCTGCGGGTCCATTCGATCCTGGAGGGGACCAATCAGGTGATGCGGATGATCGTCGGCCGGGACTTGCTGCGGCAATGACCGGGCTGCGGCTTGGGATGATCACGCTGGTCGTGCCGGACTATGATGATGCAATCTCCTTTTTCGTTGGCAAACTGGGTTTCACCTTGGCCGCTGATTTACGCGAAAGCGAAACCAAACGCTGGGTCGAAGTGGTAGCCGGTACGGGCCTGCGCCTGCTGCTGGCCAAGGCCGCGAACGAAGGCCAAGCCGCCGCAATCGGCCAGCAGACC
>JANMHL010000056.1:0-5536 GCA_031375125.1 Novosphingobium sp.
CTGGTGCCGAGGTGGTATTTGACATCGCCCGATCCGCCGACGTCTTCGGGATTGGCGGTGCCGCCTGAAAATTCGTGGAAGATCACCCGGTAAGGTTTGGCCAACACATTGGCGAGTACGTTGAGGCGGCCACGGTGGGACATCCCATAGACGATTTCCTTGACCCCGCGCGAACCGCCATACTTGATCACGGCTTCGAGCGCCGGGATCATCGATTCCCCGCCGTCGAGCCCGAACCGCTTGGTCCCGACGTACTTGCGGCCGAGGAATTTCTCATACTGCTCGCCACGTACAACCGCTTGCAGGATTGCCTTCTTGCCTTCGGGGGTGAAGTCGATCGACTTGTCACCGCCTTCGATCCGGTCCTGAATGAACCGGCGTTCCTCGACATCGGCGATGTGCATATATTCAAAGCCGACCTTGCCGCAGTAATTGCGTTTCAGGATGTCGACCAGTTCGCGCAGCGTCGACCATTCCAGGCCCAGCGTGCCGCCCATGTAAACCTTGCGGTCGAGCGCTTCGCCGGAAAAGCCGTGATAGGCTGGATCAAGATCGGCCGGCAGGTGCTGATGCGACAACCCCAGCGGATCAAGATCAGCCCCCAGATGCCCGCGTACGCGGTAGGTGCGAACCAGCATCATCGCCCGGATCGAATCCGCCGCGGCTTCCTCCACCGCGCGGCTGTTGAGCGCTGCGCCAGCCTTCGCCGCCGCCGCCTTGATCGCCACCTGCATTGCGGTGGGATCAAGCGCCTGCGTCAAGTCATCAGCCGCAGACCGCCAGTCCGGCTTGCCCCAGCTGGGGCCAGGTTGTTGGCCAGAGTCATCGGACTCGGGGAGGAATTCGTGGCTTTCGTTACCCATTGCTCAATTCCAAATAAATCACTGCGCTCCCCCGCGAAGGCGGGGGTCTCAGGCGGCGTAGTTGTCCGGTGCGGCCAGAGGCCCCCCCCATCGCGGGGGAGCAAGGTGTGCTGTGGTTCAAAGGATTAGTCCTTCCTCGAACAAGTCTTTCCACTCTGGATTTCGCTCGACAATCCGCTTCACTTTCCAGGCCCGGTTCCACTTCTTCATCCTCGCTTCGAACTGCCGTGCATCGTGAATATTCTCAAAAAACTCACACCAGACCAGTCGCTCGCAATTGTACGTTTTGGTGAAACCTGGAACCGCCCGGCTCCTGTGCTGCTCCACCCGTTTTGACAAATCACTGGTAACGCCAATGTACAAAACGCCGTCGGGTTTGTTGGTCAGGATATAAACGTAACCAGAATTCACTCTCCAAAACCCCGTGCTTCCACCGCAAGTCCCAACCCCTCCCCACCGGGGAGGGGCTTTACTTAGCTCAGACCAGTTCTTTCAGCAGCGCATCGAGCGTTACGCCCAATTCGCTGGGTGATGGCGAGACGCGGATCCCGGCGGCTTCCATCGCCGCGATCTTGTCTTCCGCGCCGCCTTGTCCGCCCGAAACGATTGCGCCAGCGTGGCCCATCCGGCGGCCCGGAGGCGCGGTGAGGCCGGCGATGAACCCGACCATCGGCTTCTTGCGGCCGCGCTTGGCTTCGTCAGCGATGAACTGCGCGGCTTCTTCTTCGGCGCTGCCACCGATTTCACCGATCATGATGATCGACTTGGTCGCATCATCGGCGAGGAACAGTTCGAGCATATCGATGAAGTTGGTGCCGTTGACCGGATCGCCGCCGATCCCGACTGCGGTGGTCTGACCCAGGCCAATCTGGCTGGTCTGGAACACGGCTTCGTAAGTCAGCGTGCCCGAACGGCTGACGACGCCGACGCTGCCCTGCTTGAAGATCGAACCCGGCATGATCCCGATCTTGCATTCATTCGGGGTCAGCACGCCGGGGCAGTTGGGGCCGATCAGGCGGCTTTTGCTGCCCACCAAGGCCCGCTTGACCTTGACCATGTCGAGCACCGGAATGCCCTCAGTAATGCAGACAATCAGCTCGATCTGGGCGTCGATGGCCTCAAGGATCGAATCCGCAGCGAACGGTGGCGGCACGTAAATGCAGCTGGCGGTCGCGCCGGTCACAGCCTTAGCTTCGGCCACGGTATCAAAGTTGGGCAGGCCGATGTGGGTGGTGCCGCCCTTGCCGGGGGTCACCCCGCCAACCATCTGCGTGCCATAGGCCAGCGCCTGTTCGGTATGGAACGTGCCGGTGGCGCCGGTCATCCCCTGTGTGATGACTTTGGTATTCTTGTTGATCAGGATCGACATGGTTCAGGACTCCCAAAATTCTTGAAGTGTGCGCCAGCCCGGCGAAATGGTGGCGGGCTGGATGGAACAGATGTTTGCTTTCAAGGCTTGTCCGCCGGATCAAACCGCAAAAAATGGAGATCGAGCATTTCCCCGGCGTCGACGGCGCGGCGTTTGACGATCAGATAATAATTGGCGCTGGGCACCAGATAGACCAGTTGGCCATCGGGTTCGGGCACAATGGTCGCCCCCAGATGCGCTGCCAGCTGAAATTCAGTCTTGGCCAAAACGCCCGGACCGCCCATGGCAAAAACATGGCAATGCGCGCGCTTGGTGGCTTCGGGGATCATCACGACGATGAATTCGACTGCGGCATCCTTGCGGAACATTTTCAGCTCGGCACCGTCCTGCTTGGCGGTGGTTGGCGCAGGCATGTAACCGGCGCTGGCCAACCCGGCTACATCGATGCTGCGTGGGCCAACGTAATTTAGGCAGGCGTCAGCCGCTGCAATCGCGCCGCTGGCGGGCTTGGGATCGGCGGCCGGAACGGGCCCGCTCGGGCGCTGCCCTTCATGCGGATAGATCGAAACGGTCAGCAGGCCGTTTTTGACGTCAAAGGCCATCCGGTCGGTATCGGACAGTAAGTACAGCTGATCGACGTTGGGCAAATTCTTTTTGGCGATGAACGACTTGAAGGTCTCATCGCCCTTGTATTGGTTGAAACTTTGCAGGCCGAACCGGGTCGCGGTCTGCTGGCGGATCGTATCGGCATCGCCCGGTGCGGCCAGCCTGACGATCACTCTGCAGCCCGCAAAATTTTTGGCGTGTTCGGTGCTCAGCACCGTGTTGCCGCGCGCAAAGAACAGCCGCGCGGCATCAACCTTGCCGGCCGGATCCTTGCGGTCAGATCGTCCCGCAGGCAGCCAGCCCTTGTCACGCAACAAGCGGTAGTCGAGCACGCCGCCGGGCGAAGCAGCGTTCATGCATTCGCCAATCGCGGTGACGGTTTCATCGACCGACGCAGGCTGCGAACCCGCGCCGCCCGTCGCCGAGGATTGCACCCCGCTGGTGACAGCTTGAGTTGACGCAGGCGCAGGCGTTGCCGGTTGCGCCCCCGCTGCAGAGCCACCGATCAGCACCGCGGTGCCAATCAGCGACTGCAGTACGGCAAGGCGCAGGCGGCGCATCATTGACCCTGCTGCACACCGGTCAGGAATGATCCGATCGTGATCGACCCTTTGACGGTGTGGGTGTACATATAGATCGTGACTGGTTTCACCTTGATGTCGGACCACATGATCATTGTCGATGTGGTCGACATCCGCTCGCCCTTTTGGTCGAGTGCTTTGGTCCCGCCCGCCGAGCCGGTTTCGAGCGAGGTGCCTTCGGCCAGGCGGCCGCCAACCATGCAGAAATGGTTCTTGGCATCCTTGCGCATCGCCGCGAACAGGCGATCATTCTCAAACCGCTGCGATCCATCGTCGGAAGTTTCGGCCAGCGTGAAGCCATAAGGCGCGGCCTTGGCGGCGGCGATCTGGGCATCAAGGTCGACCGGGTTGGCCAGACAGATCACCTGATAGGCGGCGAATATTTCTGGCGATTCAACCACAGCCAGTTCCTTGGCCTGAACCGGAGCGGAAACGAGCGCAGCAGCGGCAAGCGCGGCGGCGGCGATGGAGCGGAGCGCGCGCATCAACCCAGGCTCGGCTCGATGGCCTTGCACGCGGTCAGCAGTCCGCGCACTTCGTTCACCGAAACGGCGAAGTTGGCCTTGGCTTCATCATCGAGCGCGATTTCGACCACTTCTTCGGCGCCGTTCGCGCCGATTACCACCGGCACGCCAACATACAGCCCGTCGAGGCCGTATTGGCCGTCGACGTAAACCGCGCAAGGCATGATCCGCTTCTGGTCGCCCAGATAGGCTTCGGCCATGGCAATCGCGCTGGTGGCGGGGGCATAATAAGCTGAGCCGGTCTTGAGCAAGCCGACAATCTCGCCGCCGCCCGCGCGGGTCCGGGCGACGATTTCGTCGAGCCGGGCCTTGGTTGACTTGCCCAGCTTGACCAGATCGGTCACGGGAATGCCGCTGATCGTGGAATATTCCAGCACCGGCACCATCGTATCGCCGTGGCCGCCGAGCACGAAGGCGTTGACGTCCTTGACGCTCACGCTGAATTCCCAGGCGAGGAAGGTCGCAAAGCGGGCCGAATCCAGCACGCCCGCCATGCCGACCACCTTGTTGTGGGGCAGCCCCGAAAATTCGCGCAGCGCCCAGACCATCGCGTCGAGCGGGTTGGTGATGCAGATCACGAACGCGTCAGGGGCGTGGGCCTTGATCCCGGCACCGACGGCTTTCATCACCGACAGGTTGATGCCGAGCAAATCGTCGCGGCTCATCCCCGGCTTGCGCGGAACGCCAGCGGTGACGATGATGACATCGGCCCCGGCGATATCGGCATAGTCATTTGTGCCAGTGATTTTAGCGTCGAACCCTTCGACCGGGCCGCACTGTGACAGATCGAGCGCCTTGCCCTGAGGGATCCCCTCGGCAATGTCGAACAGAACGATATCGCCCAGTTCCCGTTTCGCGGCGAGGTGGGCAAGTGTGCCACCGATCATGCCTGCGCCGATAAGTGCAATCTTCTTGCGTCCAGTGCTCTTGGCCATGGTGCGAACTGGTCCTTCCCTGATCGCGGGATCGCGGCTGCATTTCAGACAACCCAACCCATCCCGCAGGGAGCAGGTGTCCAGTGAACGCAACCGCACTAGGCTGGCGAAAAGGTGATTGCAACCCGGTAAAAAGGCGTAACTTCAACTATTTTATGATAATAGTTCGCAATTGCAATAACAGACTGGGCCGGGATCGTCATTGCGCTCGCAATGGCGATTATTGTGGCGAAATGCCTACCGCAGCCCGCGCTTGGCCAGATTGCTGCTGAGCGCGACCGCCATGCGCCGATCAAGCGTGCGGCAAATGCCCAGCCAGTGGCGGTAATCATCGCGCCGCCCGGCATAATGCGCGGTGCGGGCCTTGTCGCGGGCATCGGCGGCGGCGCCGAGGCCGAGACTGGCGAAATGCTTCAACGCTGCGCGCAAGATTGCATCGCGCTGGCCTTCGTCATCGTTGTCATTGGCGGCGCGGGCCGCGATCCGCACCAACTGGGTGCGAGCGAAAAATGAGGTCAGCGCCGCGGGGCGGGCGGCGGCAAAACGAAGCGTCATATGTTTTTGTTCTTTGCTATGCGACTTGGAGGACCGTCATAGCGCGCCGCCGCTAAGTCTTAGTGTCTGGCTGTGGTTGCCAAGAGGTTTACTTTACTAGCCC
>JANMHL010000094.1:0-10929 GCA_031375125.1 Novosphingobium sp.
ACCCGCGCCGCCGATCTGGATGATCAGTTGATCCTGATCGCGAGCAAGTTTGCCACCCCGCGCTGGGATGCCAACCCGTTCATGCGCGGACAGGCGGCGGCCAAGCTGAGCTATGAAAGCTATGCCGCCAGCCCGCAGGGGGTGATGGAGCGCGACCTCAAGTTCCTTGAGCGCGGCCGTGATCCGACCTTCCGCACGCCGACCCCGGCAGACATTGACCAGACCACTCCGGCCGGTTTCCGCAGCGTGTGGGAACCGATCCTCAAGCAGGGTCCGATCGAAGTGCATCTGTTCGGTGATTTTGATGAGGCCAAGGCCGTTGCTGCGCTGAACCGCACGTTCGGCGCATTGCCGCTGCGGGGCGATCTGCCAGCCGGAACGGCCTCGACCGCGGCCAAAACCATGGCAGCTTCGCCTGAAACGATGCTGTTGTACCATCGCGGTGCGGCCAATCAGGCCGCCGGGATCATTGCCTGGCCAACCGGCGGGGGTGAAGACGGTCTGCGTGAAAGCCGCCAGCTCGAAATCCTCTCGCAACTGTTCCAGAACCGGCTGATGCAAAAGCTGCGGGAGAAACTGGGCGAGGCCTATTCGCCGCAGGTGGTCAATTCGTGGCCACTTGATCTCGATGGCGGCGGCAACATTCTGGCGATTGCCAACCTCCAGCCAAAATCGGTCCCGATCTTCTTCCTGACGGCCGAAGAAATCGCGGGCGATCTGGCGGCCAAGCCGGTCAGCGACGATGAGCTCAACCTGGTGATCGAGCCGCTCAAGCAGTCGCTGAGCCGGGCTTCCTCGTCGAGCGCGTTCTTCATGTACCTGCTCGAAGGGGCGACCGCCAATCCGTCCAAATACCGCAATGTCCGATCGGTCTTGAAGGACTATACCGTGACCACGCCAGCCGAAATGCAGGCACTGGCGCTCAAGTACTTCGCGCCGGGCAAAAGCTGGCGGGTGGCGATAATTCCGCAGGGTCAGACGCTGGCGACCATGCCGGTCCCGGCCCGTCTGGCGGCTCCGGCGGCAAAGTGAGGTTCACCAGCTCCGCGTAACAAAATTGCGCTTCGCGCGCTGCCAGCTTTGCTATTTTGCAATTGCGCTCAAGGGGGGCTAAGGGCCGCCCCTTGAGCGACTGTGGAGCATGAACGTGGCGAGTAACTGGAACCCTGAAAGCTGGACAGCCCAGGAAGCGCGGCACCTGCCAAGCTATCCCGATGCCGCTGCGCTGGACAAGGTCACCGGCACGCTGACCAACTTTCCGCCGCTGGTCTTTGCGGGCGAGGCCCGCGCGCTGAAGGCCGATCTGGCCGAGGTTGCGGCGGGCCGGGGCTTTCTGCTGCAGGGCGGCGACTGCGCCGAAAGCTTTGCCGAATTTCACCCCAACAACATCCGCGATACGTTTCGCGTGCTGCTGCAGATGGCCGTAGTGCTGACCTTTGCCAGCAAGCAGCCGGTGATCAAAGTGGGCCGGATGGCCGGTCAGTTTTCCAAGCCGCGCTCCTCGCCCACCGAGGTTCAGGATGGCGTCGAACTGCCGAGCTATCTGGGCGACAATATCAACGGGATTGAATTTACACCTGAAACCCGCATCCCCGATCCGCAGCGGCTGCTGCAGGCCTATTCGCAAAGCGCCGCGACGCTCAACCTGCTGCGGGCGTTTTCGACCGGCGGCTAGGCCAACTTGCGGCAGGTCCACCAGTGGACGCTCGATTTCATGGACCGCAGCCCGTGGGCGGCCAAATTTGCCGAGATTTCGACCCGGATTGGCGAATCGCTGGACTTCATGGAAGCCTGCGGGATCGATCCCAGGACCGTGCCGCAGCTGCAAGGGACCAGTTTCTACACCAGCCACGAAGCGCTGCACTTGCGTTACGAGCAGGCGATGACCCGGCAGGATTCGCTGACTGGCGATTGGTACGATTGTTCAGCGCATATGCTGTGGATCGGCGACCGGACCCGGTTTGAAGGATCGGCCCATGTCGAATTTCTGCGCGGCGTTGGCAATCCAATTGGCTTCAAATGCGGGCCGTCGCTCAGCCCGGACGAACTGCTGCGCCAGCTTGATCTGCTCAATCCGGCGCGCGAAGCTGGGCGGATTACACTGATCAGCCGGTTTGGCGATGACAAGGTTGAAGCCGGCCTCGCCCCGCTGGTCCGCGCGGTAAAGCGCGAAGGACACCCGGTGGTGTGGTCGTGCGATCCGATGCACGGCAACGTGATCAAGGCCGACAGCGGCTATAAAACCCGTCCGTTCGACCGGATTCTGGGCGAAGTGCGCGGGTTCTTTGCCGTTCACCGCGCCGAAGGCACCCATGCGGGCGGGATCCATATCGAGATGACCGGGCAGGACGTGACCGAATGCATGGGCGGGGCCGTGGCGATCAGTTCGGCGGCTTTGGCGGACCGTTATCACACCCATTGCGATCCCCGGCTCAACGCCGCGCAATCGATCGAACTGGCGTTCCTGCTGGCCGAAGCGCTCAACCTCGAAGCGGTAGACCGCGCGGCCCGCTCCGCATGATCCCGCGTGAACTGCTCGGCACAGCGCAAGTCCCCGGCGGGGAGGAGCTGAAGCTCTATGCCCATGGTCGCGATTTCATGATCGTGCTGGGTCAAAACGAGCTGATGAGCACCCGCATGCGCTATTCGGAAGAGTCGTTGGCGATCATGACGCTCGACCGGATCAAGCGGCCCGAGGAAGCGCGGCTGCTGATCGGTGGCTACGGGATGGGCTTTACCCTGCGCAAAGCCCTTTCCGAGCTGGGTCCCAAGGGGCACTGCACCGTGGCCGAACTGGTCCCCGAAATCATCGAATGGGCGCGCGGGCCGATGGCGGCAGTGGCTGACGGATGCCTCGATGACCGGCGGGTGATGCTGCGGATGGACGACGTGGCCGAGGCGATGCTGCTGGCGCCCGAACCGTTCGATGCCATCCTGCTTGATGTCGATAACGGCCCCGATGGGCTGGTCCGACCCGACAACAATCGGATCTATTCCAAAAGCGGGCTGCACAACGCCCGCCGCGCAATGAAGCCCGACGGCGTGCTGGCGATCTGGTCAGCCGCGAAAGACCCGAAGTTCGTCCGCCGGATGCAAGACGTCGGCTTCGAAGTCGAAGAGGTCGAAGTCCGCGCCCGGATCGGCAAAGACGGCAAAGGCAAAGGCCCGCGCCACGTGATCTGGTTTGCAACGACGCCTCAGCCCTGATTGCGCACAATCAATGCCGCCAGCTCCATGACCAGCTTTGCCGCCAGGATCGCGGTGCGTTCGTGGCTGTCGAACCTCGGGTTGAGCTCGACCACGTCGGCGCCCACCACCTGCGCGGTCTGGCGGCGCAGCACGGCCAGCACTTCGCGCACAGTCAGCCCGCCGGGTTCAGGATGCGAAACGCCGGGGGCTTCGCTGGGGTCGATCCCGTCGAGGTCGATGCTGATATAGAGCGGGCCTTGCAGCACCGGCACCTGATCGGGCGCAAAGCCCGCCATCGGAATGATCTCTACCCCAAACCGTTCGGCTTGCTGCCGGCAATGCGCGTTCAGTGTGCGTACCCCGACTTGCACCAGCCGCGTGGCCAGCCCCGCCTCCATGATCCTGGCAAAGGGCGAGGCATGGCTGCGCGGGTTGCCCTCAAAATCGTCGTAGAGATCGGGGTGGGCGTCAAAATGCAGGATCGTCACCGGACCGTGTTCGGCATGGACCCCGCGCACAACGGGATGCGTCACCGCGTGATCCCCGCCGAGCGCCAGCGGGACCGCGCCAGACTGGATCGCGGCGCGTACCGCATCGGCGATCACCGCGTCGTCTCCGGCGTCTTCGCTCAGCCACAAATCGCCGCGGTCGCGCAGCTCGAAATCAATTGCGATTTCGAGCCCGTCTTCGCAGGCGAGGTTGCCGCGGTCTGACCACAGCGCGCGGCGGATTGCGGCGGGGGCCTGCGCCGGGCCGCGTTCGAAGGATGAATTGACGTCGCTCGGCAGGCCGATCAGGTCGATGATGGGCAGCGCGCTCATGGCAGCAGCAGCGTCGATCCGGTGGTCAGGCGCGCTTCCAGATCGCGGTGGGCCTGCGCGGCATCGGTCAGGGGATAGGTCTGGCCGACCGTCACCGTGATCTTGCCGCTGGCGACCATTTCCCACAGCTTGGCCGCGCCAGCCATCGCTTCGGCCGGTTCGCGGTAATAATCGAACAGCGTCATCCGGGTGACAAACAGCGAGCCGTGCTGCGCCAGCACGCCCAGATTTACGCCCGTCACCGGACCGCTGGCATTGCCGAAACTGACAATCGTGCCGCGCCGCCGGACGGACTTCAGCGAAGCATCCCAGGTTGCTGCACCGACCCCATCATAGCTGGCGGCCACGCCCACGCCGCCGGTCAGTTCGCGGACCTTGGCGGCCAGATCGGTGTCGCCCGAAAGCAGCACCGTTTCGGCCCCGGCTGCTTTGGCCAGCGCAATTTTTGCGTCGCTGCCAACCGTGCCGATCACTCGCACACCGCGCGCGGTGAGCCACTGCACCAGCAATTGGCCGACCCCGCCCGCCGCCGCCGGGACCAGCGCCCATTCATCTGCGCCGAGCGGTGCACAGCGTTCGGCCAAGGCCTCGACCGTTGCGCCTTTCAGGAACACGGCCGCAGCGGTGCGGCTGTCGATCCCTTCGGGCAGCGGGAAATACTGCAGCGCCGGGGCGATCCGCGCGCTGGAATAGGCCCCGATCGCGCCAAAGGTTACGGCCCGCTGGCCGGGTTTGAGGTGCGTTACCCCTTCGCCCACGGTCTCAACCACCCCGGCCGCTTCCATGCCCAGCCCGCTGGGCATCGCGGATGGATAAAGCCCGGTGCGGAAATAGGTGTCGATGTAATTGAGCCCAACCGCCTCGTGCCGGATCAGCACTTCGCCGGGACCGGGCGCAGGCAGGTCAACCTCGCGCCACTGGATGACTTCGGGGCCGCCGGTGGTTTCGATAAAGGCCTGAACCGCGTGCATCGATCAACCCATCGTCGGAATGATAAAGGCGTTCGATCCATCGCCGCCACCATCAGGCCAGCGCGCGGTGATCTTCTTGAGCTTGGTCCAGAATTTCAGCCCTTCCATCCCGTACTGGTCGGTATCGCCAAAGCCCGAGCGCTTCCACCCGCCAAAGCTGTGATAGGCAACCGGGACCGGGATTGGGACATTGATCCCGACCATTCCGACATTGACCCGCGCGGCAAATTCCCGCGCGGCGTGGCCGTTGCGGGTGAAGATCGCGACGCCGTTGCCATATTGGTGCTGGCTGGGGAGGGTGTGCGCGTGTTCGAAATCGGTGGCGCGGACGATTTGCAGCACCGGTCCGAAAATCTCGTTGTGATAGCTGGTCATATCGGTGGTGACGTGATCGAGCAGCGTCGGGCCGATGAAATAGCCTTCCTCATGCCCCTGCAAGGTAAAGCCGCGCCCGTCGATCACCAGTTCGCTGCCTTCGTCAACCGCGGTCTGGATCCAGCGTTCGATATTGGCCTTGTGCATCGCGGTGACAACCGGGCCGTATTGTGCCTCGGGATCGCTCGAGATGCCGATCTTCAGCGCCTCGATCGCCGGGATCAGCTTGGCCTTCAGGCGCTCGGCCGTGTCTTCGCCAACCGGCACGACCACCGGCAGCGCCATGCAGCGCTCCCCGGCAGAACCAAACGCCGCGCCGCACAGATCGCCAACCACTTGATCGAGATCGGCATCGGGCATCACAATCCCGTGGTTCTTGGCCCCGCCCATCGCCTGCACGCGCTTGCCAGCGGCGACCCCGCGCGAATAGACGTACTGGGCAATGTCAGACGATCCGACAAAGCTGATCGCGCCGATTGCGGGATGATCGAGGATCAGGTCGACCATTTCCTTGTCGCCATGCACCACCTGGAAAATGCCCGCAGGCAGACCTGCCTCCAGCCACAATTCGGCAATCCGCACCGGGACCGAAGGATCGCGCTCGCTCGGCTTGAGGATAAAGGCGTTGCCCGCGGCGATCGCCATCGAACCCATCCACAACGGGATCATTGCCGGGAAATTGAACGGCGTAATCCCGGCGCCAATGCCGATCGGCTGGCGCAGCGAAGTGACGTCAATCCCGGGGCCTGCGCCGCCGCTGTATTCGCCTTTCAGCACATGCGGCAGGCCGCAGCAGAATTCGACCACTTCAAGGCCGCGTTGGATATCGCCCTTGCTGTCGGCGATGACTTTGCCGTGTTCGCTGGACAGTAACGCGGCCAGATCGTCCATGTCGCGCTCGATCAGCGCTTTGAAATTGAACATCACCCGGGCGCGGCGCTGGGGGTTCAGCGCGGCCCAACCGGGCTGCGCGGCAGATGCTGCAGCCACGGCGCGTTCCAGTGCATCGGTGCTGCCCAGCACAACTTCGGCCTGCTGCCCGCCATTGTTCGGGTCCATCACTGCACCCGTGCGGGCATTGGCCAGTCCGGCGGTGCCGCCGTCAATGAAGTGGTCGATCAGGCGCATTCGGATATCCTGTAGTTGTTGGGTTCAAGCGCAATCCAATGCGCGTCAATCCGTGGCCAGACAAGATACAATCTTGCTCGGGCTGACTTCTCAGCCCGGATCGGGGCGATGGCTTGTGGGAATTGTTGTGCTGGCTGGGGCGGCAGGATTCGAACCTGCGAATGGCGGCATCAAAAGCCGCTGCCTTACCACTTGGCGACGCCCCAGCAGAGCGCGGCCTATAGGAAGGCCGCGCGCTGTTGGGAAGGGGGAAAACTCAGCTTGCCGCTGCTGTTTCCAAAGCGTCGAAATCGCTGGCGTTGTGGCGTTCGAGCAGGCCGGTCAGGCTGTTGACCTTTTGCCCGCGCTTGACCGCCGGACGCTCACCGATTTCACCGACCCAGCGCCCGACGTGTTCGTATTCATGCATCGACAGGAATGTCGCGGCATCGTTGTAGGCCAGCCCGCGGTAAAGCAGGCCGAACCAGGCATAGGTTGCCATATCGGCGATGGTATAATCGTCCCCGGCCAGATAGCGGCTTTCACCAAGGCGGTTGTTGGCAACGTCGAACAACCGTTTGGTTTCCATTGAATAGCGATCAATCGCATATTCGATCTTGATCGGCGCATAGGCATAGAAATGCCCAAAACCGCCGCCGATAAACGGCGCGCTGCCCATCTGCCACATCAGCCAGGACAGGCATTCGGCCCGGCCTTTGGGATCGGTCGGGATAAAGGCGCCGAACTTTTCGGCCAGATGCAACAGCATCGCGCCGCTCTCAAAGATGCGGATCGGCTCTGGCCCGGACCGGTCGAGC
Organism: Novosphingobium sp.; assembly: GCA_031375125.1. Taxonomy (GTDB): domain Bacteria; phylum Pseudomonadota; class Alphaproteobacteria; order Sphingomonadales; family Sphingomonadaceae; genus Novosphingobium. The sequence continues at coordinate 7,282 of JANMHL010000094.1, forward strand.
AGCGCGGGGATTTTGGAATTGGGATTGAGCGCGACAAAGCCCGATCCGAACTGCCCGCCTTCGCGGATGTTGATGATCCAGGCGTCGTATTCGGCCCCGCTGTGCCCGGCGGCGAGCAGTTCTTCGAACAGGATCGTGACCTTTTGGCCATTGGGCGTGCCGAGCGAATAGAGCTGGAACGGATGTTCACCCACCGGCAATTCCTGATCGTGCTGCGCGCCCGCAGTCGGGCGGTTGATCGCGGCAAATTGTCCGCCGTTTTCCTTGTTCCAGATCCAGACCGGGGGCGGGGTATAAGTGGCATCGGCCATCGCGGGGTTCCTCTCTCGCAGCGTTTTGTTTCGCAGCTGGAATGGGCGCGGGGACTGCAGAGATCAAGAGGCAGGCGGGGCAAGCGATTCTTGGGGCGGGCCAAGCCTGACGAGCGGCGAACCCAAAGGGACAGGTGGAACCGGGCGGGCGGCGGGTCTATCACGGTTCGCTCGCATTCCTTTGAAAGGACCCGGCATGACTGCAACCACTGCTTCCTCGCCCGCCGAACTGGCCGAGGTGCTGGGTACGCCGCAAGCGGTGCTGGTCACCGGCGGGACCGGCTTTGTCGGAGCCCGGCTGGTCGCGGCGCTGGTCGCGGGCGGGCATTCGGTGACGGTGCTGAGCCGCTGGACCGGGCGCAGTGCGGCGCTGCCCGCCGGGGTGCGGATCGTCACTTCATTGGACGAGATCGAGGCCGACACGCGGATTGACGCGGTGGTCAATCTGGCTGGCGAACCGCTGTCCAATGGGCTGTGGACCAAGGCCAAACGGGCACGGATCATTGGGTCGCGGATCGGCGTGACCGAGGCTTGTCTGGCCTTGATCGCGCGACTGGCATCACGCCCGGCGGTGTTCGTTTCGGCCAGCGCGATCGGCTGGTACGGGCTGCGCGGGGATGAGGAACTGGATGAAACCAGCGGCGGAACGGATTGTTTTTCGCGGCAAGTCTGCCTCGCCATCGAAGCAGCTGCACTCAAGGCCGAGCCGCTGGGCGTGCGCACCGTCCGGCTGCGGATCGGGCTGGTGCTGGCGGCGGAAGGCGGGCTGCTCGGCCGGATGGTCTTGCCGTTCAAGCTGGGGCTGGGCGGACCGTTCGGGCGCGGGCGGCACTGGATGAGCTGGATCCACCGTGATGATCTGGTCGCCCTGATCTGCCACTGCATCGCCACCCCGGCGCTATCGGGAGCGGTCAATGGCACGGCCCCGGCACCCGTCCGCAACCGCGATTTCACCGCCGCGTTGGGCCGGGCACTGCACCGACCTGCGGTGCTGCCGGTCCCGGCCTGGCCGCTCGAATGGGCGCTGGGTGATTTCGCCAAAGAGCTGCTGCTCGGCGGGCAACGGGTGCCGCCGCGCGCGGCGCAGGCGAGCGGTTTTGCGTTTCGCTATCCGCAGCTGGATGACGCGTTGCAGGCCATTTTCAACCCTTGAGGTGCGCCCACGGCCCGGTAATCGCCAGCGTGGTGGTGGGGCTGTAAAGGTTGACGAACAGCACCTTGCCATCGGGTGAAAAGCAGCCGCCGGCCGGTTCGGTTGGTAACCGCACCCGCGCGAAATCATACGGCAGCCCGGCGGCGGTCAGCCCGCGCAAGTGGTTTTCGGCATCGTCGGTATATTGGTCTTCGCAGACGATCAGATGGCCATTGGGCGCAACAGTCAGGTTGTCGCCATAGTTGAACTGGCTGGGATCGGTTGATTCGAAGAACAATTGCAGGCGGTCAGCCGCGCGATCGAGCCGCAACCGCCAGACCTGACCCAGCTTGGCCGCTCCGCCCGAGGTGGCGACGAAGAACAGTTCTGCCTTGCCGCCCGCGCCGGTCCCCATGTGGATCCCTTCGCCGCGCGAAAAGGTCATTGCGCCCAGCGCCGCGCCGCGCCGCCGCAGATCGTCGTCCGGGCTTTCAGGATTGTCGAGGTCGATCCAGCGGACCTTGGCCCATGCGCCCGGCTTGAACACGGCCTTGGCGGGTTTAGCCAGCGCGAGCGCCTGCAGCCGCCCGCCGCGCGCCAGTTGGCCGGGCACAGTGGGGAGAAAGCGATAGAGCAGGCCATCGTCGCGGTCCTCGGTCAGGAACACCGCGCCGCTGTTGGGATCGACCACGGCGGCTTCGTGGTTGAACCGGCCCATCGCTTTCAGCGGGACCGGATCGACCGGGGCAGAGGCTGCGGCGGGCACTTCGAACACCCAGCCGTGGTCCTGGGTTGATTTGGCCCCGGCGCGGGTTACGTCTTCCTCGCAGGTCAGCCATGATCCCCACGGCGTGACCCCGCCCGAACAGTTGCGGATCGTGCCCGATAGCGTGCGAAACTCCCGCTCCCGCTCCAGCGTTTCGGCATCCAGCACCAGCGTGGTGGTGCCGCCGGGCAGCGCGGCGCCGCTGCTGTCGCGGGCGAACGCCGCCCCGCTGGCCCCGCCGCTGGGCTTGCCGGGGCGCAGTTCGTGGTTGCGAACCAGCGCCAGCTTGCCGCCGGGCAGGGCAAAGCAGCCCATTCCATCGGCCGCGTCGGGCACGGTCCCGCCGTCGCTCATCGCATCGCCAAGCCGCGATACCACCCGGTAGGAAAAGCCCTTGGGCAGATCAAGCAAGCCGCCCGGATCGGGCAGCAACGGCCCATAGATATCGGCAGACGGCACGCCCGGCGTCGCCGCGCGGCAGCCCGATGCGGCCAGCGCACCAAAAGCAGCCGTAGTGGCGGAGAGGAAATTACGGCGATCAAGGGCGATGGTCATGCGGCAACCTTGCAACAAGCGGAAATGAGGGTCCAGCGCCATCATGGCCCAGTCAGCATGACACCGTAATGACATCGCCGCCAATGCAAAGCGGCGGCAGACACCGTGGTGCCCGCCGCCGCAATGATTTGACGACCTGCGCCTGATCAGGCCGGAATCGCGCCCGCTGGAACTGGGAATTTTTCGCGGCATAGCTTGACCAGCGGACCGACCAGATCCTTGGTCGCGGTCAATGCTTCGGACATCTGCGGGCCGACCACGGCGACGTTGGCCTTGTTGGCCAGCACCCACTGCTTTTCGATATTGACGCAAACCCGCGGCGTCGGCTTTTCATCGAGCCGCAGCAGCGCAAAGGTGTGGCCCATTTCCAGCGACGCTTCGTAAAAGCTATAGACTTCGTTCTGGCCCGGGGTCGATTTGGGGTTCTTTTTGCGCACTGCCGCCAGTTCGCTCAGCGCAGTCTGACACGCGTTGTACTGTTCGATCGGCTCGCGCGCTTTGGCCTTGTCGCTGTCAGCGCACAGCTCTGACGCCGGGGTGCTGAGCGCGCCCAGCAGCGTGTTGGCATCGGAATCGCTGATGCTTTGCGCCAAAGCAGGCGTGGCGGCGAGGCATAACAGGGAAGCGGCGGCGGTTGAAATCAAGGTGCGCATTACGGCAGTCTCCGGAAGGTTAGGTGAGGGCAACTGGGCCTTGGCACCTTAATAGCAGCATAACGCTGAACCCAATTGGAATTTTGGTCAACCGATCCGGTGGACCCAGCCGTGGCTGTCGGGTTCTTCGCCGCGCTGGATTGCGGTCAGCCGGGCCTTGAGCTTGCTAGTCAGCTGGCCGGGACCGCCCGATCCAATGATGAATTCGCCGTCGCCGCCGGCAACCTTGCC
>JANMHL010000101.1:0-10907 GCA_031375125.1 Novosphingobium sp.
CCACCTGACCGTGTTGGTCTGGATGAGCGAACTGCTGGGGACCACGGCATGGGTTGCGGCGGCGGCTGTGACGACGGCGATGGTGCTGTCGTGGATCTTCTCGAAACTAGTCTCGTTTGCGAACAAGCCGACGGTGGCCAAGGGCTGAGCATAAGCCGCCCTCAATAGTCCTTCCCCAGTGGGGAAGGGTTGGGATGGGGGCTCGACACCAGCGTTGTCGCAAGGCCTTGCGGCCTCACTCCCCCACCCCCCGCCCCTCCCCGACGGGGAGGGGCGCGAATTGGCTGCGTCAGCTTTGTATGCTGCCCCCCCAACCAAACAGAAAACGCCGCGCCATCCCGAAGGTGGCGCGGCGCAATCTTTTGGCCGGGCCGCGAGGCGCGCGACCGGCAATCACGTCCGTCTTAGTTGACGGCGTCCTTGAGGCCCTTACCGGCCTTGAACTTCGGCTGCGACGATGCCTTGATGGTCATCGGTTCGCCGGTACGCGGGTTGCGGCCAGTCGAGGCCTTGCGCTTGGCAACCGAGAAGGTGCCGAAGCCGACGAGGCGGACTTCGTCGCCCTTCTTCAGGGCGCCGGTGATGGCGTCAAATACGCCTTCGACAGCCTTGGTGGCATCGCTCTTGGTGAGGCCGCTGGCGTCGGCGACTGCGCTGATCAGGTCGTTCTTGTTCATGTCGGGTACCCCCTACCTTTCTATTGGTCTTTGAAAACGTGAATCGCCTCTAAAAACTGCCCGGAATTGAGCGACTTTTGCCGGGTCTGTCAAAGCATATCCGAAGCGAAACGTGCCGATTATCCACGATTTTCAGCCGTTTTGGCTGAATTTGGGACAAGCCGTGCCGCGCCGAGCCCGATGCCGCATTGCAGCATGAGTTGGCCCGCTCCGATTCGCTGCATTGCAGCAATGGCTCAATGGGCAGTGGTCGGGTTTGAACCGGGGCTTTGACTGCCTAATCCGGGCTGGCTGGCCAGATCGTCCGCCTCGCTCCATTCGATCGCGACAAGCGGCTGGATCAGCGCCTTGGCCAGCACTTCATCGACGTGCGCGACCGGGATGATTTCCAGCCCGGCTTTTACGTTGTCGGGGATTTCGGCCAAGTCTTTGACGTTCTCCTCGGGGATCAAAACGGTCTTGATCCCGCCGCGCAGCGCCGCCAGCAGCTTTTCCTTCAACCCACCAATCGCCAGCACCCGTCCGCGCAGCGTAACCTCGCCGGTCATGGCCAGATCCTTGCGCACCGGAATCCCGGTCAAGGTCGAAACCATCGCGGTGACCATGCCCACGCCCGCGCTGGGGCCATCCTTGGGGACCGCGCCTTCGGGCAAGTGGACGTGGATGTCCTTGCGGTTGAAGATGCTGGGGCTGATCCCATAGGCTGGCGCACGTGCCTTCACAAAGCTGAAGGCCATCTGCACGCCTTCGCTCATCACTTCGCCCAGCTTGCCGGTGGTCTTGACCATGCCCTTGCCCGGCACGGTGACGCTTTCAATCGTCAGCAGTTCACCGCCAACCGAGGTCCAGGCCAGACCCGTCACCGCGCCGACCTGATGCTCTTCCTCGGCTACGCCAAAGCGGTATTTGCGCACACCGGCATAGTCGCTGAGGTTTTCCGAGGTAACGGTGACCGACTTGGTCTTGCCCTCCAAAATCTGGCGCAGGCTTTTGCGGGCTAGCCGCGCGATCTCGCGCTCCAGCGTCCGCACCCCGGCTTCGCGGGTGTAATAGCGCACTAAATCGAGCAGTGCCTCAGTCTCGAGCGTGAATTCGCCCTTCTTTAGCCCGTGGGCTTCGACCTGTTTGGCAACCAGGTGGCGCTCGGCAATCTCAACTTTCTCGTCCTCGGTATAGCCTTCCAGCCGGATGATCTCCATCCGGTCGAGCAGTGCCTGCGGCAGGTTGAGGCTATTGGCGGTGCAGACGAACATCACATCCGACAGATCGTAATCGAGTTCCAGATAGTGGTCCTGGAACTTTGAATTCTGCTCGGGATCGAGCACTTCGAGCAAGGCCGAAGCCGGATCGCCGCGGAAATCCTGACCGAGCTTGTCGATCTCATCCAGCAGGAACAGCGGATTGCTGCTCCCGGCCTTTTTGAGGTTGGAAATGACCTTGCCCGGGAGCGAACCAATGTAGGTCCGGCGATGGCCGCGGATCTCGGCCTCGTCCCGCACTCCGCCCAGCGACTGCCGGATGAATTCGCGGCCCGTGGCATTGGCGATCGACTTGCCCAGCGAGGTTTTGCCGACACCCGGAGGGCCGACGAGGCACAGGATCGGGCCCTTCAGCTTGTTGGTCCGGGCCTGCACCGCCAGATATTCGACGATCCGGTCCTTGACCTTGTCGAGCGCATAGTGATCGGCATCGAGCACTGCCTGCGCGGCGCCGATATCCTTCTTCAACTTGCTGCGCTTGCCCCAAGGCAGACCCAGCAGCACGTCGAGGTAGTTGCGGATCACCGTCGCTTCGGCGCTCATCGGCTGCATGGTCTTAAGCTTTTTCAGCTCGGCATTGGCCTTGGCGCGGGCTTCCTTGGACAGTTTCAGTTTGTCGATCTTGGCCTGCAGTTCGGCAATCTCGTTGGCCTCTTCGCCGTCGCCGCCGCCCAACTCGCTCTGGATCGCCTTGAGCTGTTCGTTGAGGTAATATTCGCGCTGGGTCTTTTCCATCTGACGCTTTACGCGGCCGCGGATCTTGCGCTCAACCTGCAGCACGCCGAGTTCGCCCTCCATGAAGGAAAAGGCGATTTCCAGCCGCTTGAGCGGATCGGCTTCGGACAGCATGGTCTGCTTGTCGCTGACCTTAGCCTGGATATGCGCGGCTACGGCATCGGCGAGCTGTGAGGCATCGACGATATCACCCAAATTCTCACCCGCTTCGGCTGGCAGCTTTTTGTTGAGTTTGGCATATTCCGCAAAAGTTTCGACCACCGAGCGCATCATCGCGGCAACTTCGTTGCCCGACACACTGACACTATCGACCGGATCAACCTGCACCACGACCATCTCGCCCGCAGTGGTCTGTTCGATCCGCTGGCTGACCGCCCGCCCGCGCTCTTTCGCCTCAACCAGCACCCGCACGGTGCCATCGGGCAGCTTGAGCAGCTGCAGAACGGTGGCGACTACGCCGATGTCGTAAAGATCATCGTCCGACGGATCATCGCAACCCGGATCGAGCTGTGCGATCAGGAAGATGTCCTTGTCACCTTCGCTGGCCATCGCCGCTTCGAGCGCAGCCACAGACTTTTCGCGGCCCACGAACAGCGGGACAACCATGCCGGGAAACACGACGATATCGCGCAGAGGCAGCAGAGGGAGAAGTTTGGTCATAGATCCGTCCAGTTCGGCCCATCGCCCGGGGCCATGCGCGGCGAAAATCGCCTTCGGGCCGGGATATGGGGGCGGCCCTGCCGCTGTGCAATGGGGGCTGATCGCGCGGTTGTGGATGGCAGTTTGACTTCCACCCGTGCCACGCGCAATTCCCACGCCATGAATTCAAACGCTTCCAGCACAACCTTTGCCAAAGTCCCGGCTGTCACCTTGGGCTTCTGGCTGATCAAAATTCTCGCCACCACTCTGGGAGAAACCGGCGGCGATGCGCTGTCGATGACCTACGATTTTGGTTATTTGGCCAGCAGCGCCATCTTTATCGTGCCAATGCTGCTGCTGATCGCAGCGCAGATCCGGGCTGAGCAGTTCAAGCCCTGGCTTTACTGGGCCACCATCATCGCATCGACCACGGCCGGCACAACGATGGCCGATTTTGCGACCCGCGATTTGGGCATCGGGTATCCCGGCGGTTCATTGCTGCTTTTGACTGCGGTGCTGGCCTGTCTGGCGATCTGGTACAAGACGCTGGGCAGCATAGATGTCGGCACCGTATCGGACCCGAAGACCGAAGCGTTCTATTGGGCGACGATTACTTTTTCACAGACACTTGGCACCGCATTGGGGGACTGGGTGGCCGATTCCGGGCCTGGATATCTGGGAGCAGCGGCCTTGTTCGGGGCGGCTTTGGCGCTGGTCGCAATCCTGTGGCTGCGCACCTCGCTGAGCAAGGCGATGCTGTTCTGGGCCGCCTTCATCCTGACCCGGCCACTGGGCGCAACCGTTGGCGATTTCCTCGACAAGCCGCTCGACAAAGGCGGGCTCGATCTCAGCCGCCCCCTCGCGTCGCTAGTGCTGGTTCTGCTGATTGGCACCTTGATCTGGCTACTTCCGCAGCGCGCCGGGCAGCATCCACAAGGGCGCAGTTAGCCGAACCAGATTAACGCGGCTGGCTGTTGCCAAGTTGTGCAGCACCCCGCAGGATGCCTTTGTATTCAGCAACGGGGATTCGCCGCCATGCGCAAGATCACGATTTCAGCCATAGCCACCGCTCTTGCGCTCAGCGGAGCCGCATTATCGGCGGCGACTGACACTGCACCCCAGCAAACAGTGATCACGGCGGCGCGCTATCTCGATGTCACTACCGGCAAATACATCGAATACCCGGCGATCTTCGTCGGCGCTGATGGCCGGATCACCGGTATCGCCGATGCCCGCACGATCCGGTGGGGAGCAAACGTCAAGCATATCGACATGGGCGGCAAAACGCTGCTGCCCGGCCTGATCGATATGCACGTCCATCTGGATAGCCCGGCCAATATCGGCGGCTGGCGCAGTCTGGAATATACCGACAGCTTCTTTTCGATGACTGCGGTCAGCAATGGCCGGGCCATGCTTGATGCCGGGTTCACCACGGTGCGCAACGTGGGCAGCAGCAACCGCAATGACATCGGTTTGGCGCAAGCGGTCAACCAAGGATACGTCGTCGGCCCGCGTATCGTCGCGGCAGGCTATGCCTTGGGCAGCACTGGCGGGCACTGCGACCAGACTGGCCTTCCGCCCAGCATGGAAAAGCCCGGCAAGATGGAAGGCGTCGGCGATACGCCTGAGGAACTGAAATATCAGGTCCGCCGCCAGCGCAAATATGGTGCCACCGTGATCAAGGTCTGCGCCACTGGCGGCGTGTTCAGCCACAATACCGAACCCGGCCAGCAGCAGCTAAGCGAGCCTGAACTAACCGCGATTGCCGATGAATCGCATATGTGGGGTCTGCGCGTCGCCGCCCATGCCCACGGCGCGGCGGGGATCAAGGCCGCGATCAAGAGCGGGATCGACACGATCGAACACGCCAGTCTGGTCGATGATGAAGGGATCAAGCTGGCAGCGGAGCGCAAGCGCCCGGTCTGGTTCAGCATGGACATCTACAACACAGACTACACCCAGGCCGAAGGTGCCAAAAACGGCGTGCTGCCCGACAACTTGCGCAAGGACCGCGAGATCGCCCAGATCCAGCGCGACAACTTCCGCAAGGCGTTCAAGGCCGGGGTGCGGATGGTGTTCGGATCAGACGCCGGGGTAATGCCGCACGGTTTGGTCGGGCGGCAATTCAACACCATGGTCACTTACGGCATGACGCCACTGGACGCGATCCGCGCTGCGACCATGAACGCCGCGCAGGCGTTGAGCTGGGAAGCCAATGTCGGCACCATTGCGGTGGGCCGCTTTGCCGATTTTGTCGCGGTGGACGGTGATCCGTTAGTCAATGTGCGCGAACTGGAAGACGTCGACGGCGTGATCAAGGGCGGGGTTGTGATCGAGCGGGGGCGGTGAGCCCCCCTCACATCCCCGGCAGTTTGAACCCCGGCGGCAGGCCCATGCCGTTTTGCATATTGGCCATTTCGGCGTTGCTGACCTGATCGGCCTTGGCCCGCGCATCGTTGAAAGCAGCGGCGATCAGGTCTTCGAGGATGCCTTTTTCGCTGGGCTGCATCAGGCTATCGTCGATCGCAACGCCGATGATCCGGCCCTTGGCCGACGCGCGGATCTTCACTAGGCCGCCACCGGCCAATCCTTCGACTTCCATCGAATCCAGCTTGCCCTGCATTTCGCCCATCTGCTTCTGGATGGTTTCAGCGGCGGCTTGCGCGGCTTTGAGCATTTCTTCCATCGACTTCACGTTCATTGTCTCCATTTTCCACCCGCATTGGCCACGCGGCCATCGGGGCTTTCATCCAGCAATTCGGCGTTCGGAAACGCGGCAAAGGCAGCCTCGACCAAAGGATCGCTGCGCACCGCGGCGCGGGCCGAATCCTTGGCTAAATCGGCCAGTTCCTTGAGGCTGGGCGCAGCATCGCCCTCGGCCCGGGTTACTTGCCAGCGCTCTCCCGTCGCGCGCAGCAGCGCGTCGCGCAGTTCCGCCGTGGCGTCGCCAGGATAGCCCGGGACTAGCGTATAGCTGAGTTCGCCCGGTTCGAGCGCGATCACGCGGACCCAATCGTGCATCACTTGGCTGAGGCGCAGCTGGCCCGATTGTTCGACCCGCTCAACCAATGCCGCCCAGCTAATCGCTTGTGGCGCGGCAGGCGCAGCAGCGGCAGAATCACCGGCCACTCCGGCGACTGGCCCATGCGCTGCAATCTCTTCCAGCTTTTTCGCCAGCGTGCCCGGATCGGGCATATCGGCGGCGTGCTGAACTCGCAGCAGCGCCATCTTGGCCGCGACCAAGGGGTCGGGCGCAGCGCGCACTTCGTCATGACCCTTGAGCAGCAATTGCCACAGCCGGTGGAGCTGCCCGGCGGAAAGCCGCCCGGCCCATTCCGTCAGATCAGCGCGCTCCTCGGCCGAGGCGCCATCGGCGCCGCTCTGGCCAATCTGCGCCACGGTGATCCGGTGGCACAGGTCCATCGCGGTGCGCATCAGCGCCAGCGGCTCTACCCCAAAGGCGAATTGCTGATCGATCAGGCCGAGCAGCCCGGCCCCATCGCCTGAGAGCAGCGCCGCAAACAGGCTACGCTGCGCGCTCTTGTCTGCCAGCCCCAGCATATCGCGGACCTGCTGAGCCGAAACCCGGCTTTCCCCGCCAAGGTCGGCATGGGCAATCGCCTGATCGAGGATCGACAGACCATCACGAACCGATCCTTCGGCAGCGGCAGCGATCATCGCCAGCGCCTCAGCCTCCGCCTCGATCCCTTCCTTGCCGCAGATCATCGCGAAATGTTCGGCGAGCAGCGGTGCGGGGATCCGGCGCAGGTCAAACCGCTGGCAGCGGCTGAGCACCGTAACCGGCAGCTTTTCCACTTCAGTGGTGGCGAACAGGAATTTCACATGGGCTGGCGGTTCCTCCAGCGTTTTGAGCAGCGCATTGAAAGCATTGCGGCTGAGCATATGAACTTCGTCGATGATGTAGATTTTATAGCGCGCCGAAACGGCGGCATAGCGCACCGCCTCGATAATCTCGCGTACGTCATCCACGCCGGTGTGGCTGGCGGCGTCCATTTCGATCACGTCGATATGGCGGCCCTCAGCAATCGCCACGCAGGGCTCGCACACCCCGCACGGATCGATCGTCGGCCCGCCCTGCCCATCCGGCCCGATACAGTTGAGCGCCTTGGCAATCAGCCGCGCGGTCGATGTTTTGCCAACCCCGCGAATGCCGGTCATCAGAAAAGCATGGGCCAGCCGGTCACGCCGGATCGCGTTGGCCAGCGTCTGGACCATCGCATCCTGCCCGATCAATTCGGCAAAGGTTTGCGAGCGATATTTGCGAGCCAGCACACGGTAAGGCTGCGCCGGGGCGGCAGTTACAACTGGCGGAGGAGGTGGAGCGGGCGAAGCAGGCGCGCCAAACATAGATTCCTGCCCGGCCGCCTCCAGCTCAGCCGCACTGGGGCCATCATCTTCGGGCTCGTCGCCATAGGTGTCGGGGGAATCGTCCATTGTCGGCAAACTACGGGCTCACCCGACCTTTGTCGAAGGGGATATGCGCGGCTTTGGGAATTTGGTCCAAGTCGAGCCGAAAAAGTCGAGATTTGAGAACCGGCGCGCAGCGGCCGTTTGGGCCGAGAGCACCGGAAGCGCAGAATATCGGCTTTTGCAGGCCGGCTTGGGCCGAATTCCCAAAGCCGCGAAGGAGCCGATCGACCCGTCGCAACCCGTTGTGGCTGCTTCCTTCCGGACCTGACCAAGTTGGCGAGCGCAAACGTCCGACCGACTCCCGGCGGCGCATATGGCGGGGCTGTCGCGTTTGCGCAAGTCCAAGTCCGATTCGTGGGTTATTGAGACTGCGACTTGCCCGCAATGGGCCCTGTCAAAACGGCTCTTCCCTTCCGGAAAGCCGGGAAGCGGGTTCCGCTCTGTGCCTTACAGCGCGACCCAGGTATTGCGCGGGCCCGCTTCCTATTCCGTCCCCAAGGGGGAAGAAATTTAGCGAAAATTGTCGGCGTAAGTCTGCAGCTTCAGCCGACGTGGCGGGGTGGCGTGGACCGCTGCGGCAAGCCCGTGCTTGTCGGCATAGGCCTGCGCCTCGGCTTGGGTGGCGAAAGTCAGTGTGACCTGGCTTTGCGTATCGCCCGAGCCAGCCCAGCCCATCACCGGATCGGCTTGACGCGCCTCGGCGGGTGCGAATTCGAGCAGCCAATCGGCTGTGCGGGCCTGACCCGATTGCATGGCGTTCTTGGGGCGCTGAAAGATACGTGATGGCATGGCTGACCGATTGCGGCGAAACGCGGCGGAAATCAAGTGCAGACGCCACCAACTCGTCATTGCGAGCGCAGCGAAGCAATCCAGAGCCGCATAAACCGCACTGGATTGCTTCGCTGCGCTCGCAATGACGGAGTTAGTTCGAACGGTTGAACGCGTTCTTGGTCTTCAGGCTCGCGACTTCGGTCCACGGCTGATCCGGCCAGCGGTGTTTGGGATAGCGGCCTTTCAAATCCTTCACCACATCACGCCATGACCCGCGCCAGAACGCCGGGAGATCGCGAGTGGTCTGGGCCGGTTTGCCGCCGGGATCGGTCAGCTTGAGCAGCAGCGGCTGCGGCGGCTGGCCAAAGCTGGGATGCTGGTCCAACCCGAACAGTGCCTGCACCCGCAGTTCCACCGACGGCCCGCCCGGATCGTCATAGTCAATCGCATAGGCGGTCCCAGCTGGGCTGGTGAACTGCGGCGGGGCAAGCCGGTCCAGCGTCTGCTGCGCGGCATAGTCCAGCCGCGCCCGCAGTGCCTCATGCAGCTTAGCCGGATCAAGCTGGTCGAGCCGCCGGGTCAGCTGCGGCCCCAGCCAGTCTGCCGCATCGGCCAACAACGCCGCATCCGAAAGCGCAGCAATCCCGGCAAAGCGGGCACGCTTGAGCAAGTTCAAGCTGGCTTTGAACAACGGCACGAGGGCCAAGCCATCGGCCTGCACCTTGGCCAGCAGGAATTGCCGGATCGCTGCCGGATCGGGCGCTGGATCGGGGCCTTTGCTGAGTGTGATTGCGCCCAGCCGCGCCTCCAGCAGCGCCTCGACCCGTCCGTCTTCTTCGATCCAGCGCAACACAGAACGCCGCTCGATCCGGTGCCCGAGCCAACCGGTCACTTCGGCCTGATCCAACGCAATCGCGCCAGTGATCCGCGCGCCTTTGGCCTCGCCCTGCGCCTCGCCAACCGCCAGCCATTCGGCGCGGGCCAAAGGTGAGGCTGGATCAAGCCGCAGTCCACGGCCCCCGGCAGTCAACCAGTGTTCGCCGCTGGCATCGCGGCGGCGGGCGATGTTGTCAGGGTAGGCTTCCGCAAGGAGGATGCCGAGAGGCGGGCATTGGCCAGACGGGCCTTCGACAGGCTCAGGCTGAGCGGGATTTGAAGACAAGTTCTTACCCCACGTCCGCTCAGCCTGAGCTTGTCGAAGGCCCTGCGCCGCCCTCTCCCACCGCCCAGCCAGTTTGCGCGATGCTTCGGCCCGCCCACCGCGATCGCCCCTCCACCGGTCAAGCCGCGCGGACAGGTCTTCTCCGCGCCCGCCCAGCCCGCGTTCCTGCAACAACAGCGCCAGCAATGCTGCATCGCGGCCCGCGCCGTGCTGCGCAGCATAAAGCAGCATATGCGCAAGCTGCGGCGCCATCGGCATGGCCGCCATGCTGCGCCCATGCGGCGTAATCCGCCCGGCCTCATCCAGCGCGGCAAGCGCCAGCAAGGTCGCCTTTGCTGCAGCCAATGCTGCAGGTGCCGGCGGATCGAGCCAGGGCAACGCGGCGGGATCGGCCGCACCCCACTGCGCCAGACTGAGCAGCAATGGCGCAAGATCGCTGGTCAGCATTTCGGGCGGATCAAACGGCGTGCGCCCGGCGTGGGCGGCTTCCTCCCACAACCGGTAGGCTACGCCCGGCCCTTGCCGCGCCGCGCGGCCTGCACGCTGAGCAGCAGCAGCTTGGCTGGCGGGGTGGGTGACCAGCCGGGTCACCCCTGCCGCCTTGTCAAACTCTGCCCGGCGCGAGAGGCCTGCATCGACCACCACCGACACCCCATCAAGCGTCAGTGAGGTTTCGGCAATTGCCGTTGCCAGCACAATCCGCCGCCGCCCTGGGCTGTCGCGCTTGATCGCGGTGCGCTGGGCCGCCGGTTCGACTTGCCCGTGGAGCGGCAGGATCAGCGCGGCGGGCAATTTATCGGCCAGCCGTTCGCGGACCCGCTCGATCTCGCCTACGCCGGGCAGGAAGGCCAGCACATCTCCCGCTTCTTCGCGCCAGGCGGTCAAGACCGCGCTGGCCATCGCGTCCTCGATCCGCAGCTCTGGCCGCGCGCCCAGCCACTTGATCGTCAGCGGGTGGGCCTTGCCCGCGCTCTCGATCACCGGTGCATCGTCGAGCAAGCCCGCAAAGCGGGTGCCGTCGATCGTCGCGCTCATCACGACCAGCCGCAGATCAGGGCGCAATACTGATTGGCACTCGATTGCCAGCGCCAGACCCAAATCGCTGTCGAGGTGGCGTTCGTGCGCTTCATCAAACAGCACGGCGGAAACGCCAGCTAGCTCAGGATCGCCCAGCACCGTCGCAACAAAAATCGCCTCGGTCATCACCAATACGCGGGTTCTGGCGCTGCGCTT
>JANMHL010000335.1:0-2313 GCA_031375125.1 Novosphingobium sp.
GAAGAGATGAAGGCCAGCGGCCTGCGCGGACGCGGCGGGGCCGGGTTCCCGACCGGGCTGAAATGGTCGTTCATGCCCAAGGAATCGAAGGACGGCCGCCCCAGCTTCCTCGTCATCAATGCTGACGAGTCCGAACCGGGCAGTTGCAAGGACCGCGAAATCATCCGCCACGATCCGCACAAGCTGATCGAAGGCGCGCTGGTCGCAGGCTTCGCAATGGGTGCGCGCGCCGCCTATATCTACATTCGCGGCGAATATATCCGCGAAGCCGAAGTGCTGTTTGCCGCCGTGCAAGAAGCCTATGACGCGGGCCTGATCGGCAAGAACGCCTGCAAGTCCGGCTATGATTTCGATGTCTTCGTCCACCGCGGCGCTGGCGCCTATATCTGCGGCGAAGAAACCGCGATGATCGAGAGCCTGGAAGGCAAAAAGGGCCAACCGCGCCTGAAACCGCCGTTCCCGGCCGGTGCGGGCCTTTATGGCTGCCCGACCACGGTCAATAACGTGGAATCGATCGCCGTAGCCCCCACGATTCTGCGGCGCGGCGCGGCCTGGTTCTCCAGCTTTGGGCGCGATAACAACAAGGGTACGAAGCTGTTCCAGATTTCGGGGCACGTGAACAAGCCCTGCGTGGTCGAAGAAGCGATGTCGATCCCGTTCAGCGAACTGATCGAAAAGCACTGCGGCGGGATTCGCGGCGGCAAAGACAATCTGCTGGCGGTGATCCCCGGCGGCTCGTCAGTCCCATTGGTTCCAGCGTCCCAGATCTGGGACGCGCCGATGGACTTTGACGGGCTGAAAGAAGTCGGCTCGGGCCTCGGCACCGCAGCGGTGATCGTGATGGACAAGTCCACCGATATCGTCCGCGCGATTGCCCGCCTCAGCTATTTCTACAAACACGAGAGCTGCGGCCAGTGCACCCCCTGCCGTGAAGGCACCGGGTGGATGTGGCGCGTGATGGAACGCTTGCGCACTGGTGATGCCGATATCGAAGAAATCGATATGCTCCAGCAGGTTACCAAGCAGGTCGAAGGCCACACCATCTGCGCGCTGGGCGATGCCGCGGCCTGGCCGATCCAGGGCCTGATCAAGCACTTCCGGCCGGAGCTGGAACGCCGGATTATTGAGAATGTGCGGGAGGCGGCGGAGTGAAACGCTTAATCCTTACCGGTGTAGCTGTATTAGCCGCCCAAACTGCAATGCTGGCGGAGGCGCAAACAGGGTCAACTCTCAGTCCTGTAAACGCACCTGCGAAGCCAGGCAGCGCAATCATACAGATGTATGATAGTGCTGCGATCACCAAATGGGCGTCATGTGCGTGGGTTAAACAGCCGATCAGCTCAGAGAACTGGCTAAAGGCTTTTCAGGGTAGCGTTAGCCCTGCGCACGCCAGCAAGAACCCTATGGCACAACCAAAGGCGGTTCTGGCGCTTCGACTTGATGCGGCGTGTGGCTCGCTGCTAACAGGGCGTGACCGCAATTCGATTAGCTTTGGTGTTGAGCGCGCAAAGGCAAAGGCACTCCAGGAAAGCCGCCCGACCGCGATCCCTGCAACGGAACCGAAGAGCAAAGTTCTGGTTTGCGAGATGTGGAGCGGAGGCCAGCTTATGGTGACGACGCTCTCTAGCGAAGGCAAGAAACCAAAATCGCCACCCGGAGCACAGGTTCGCTGCTTCAAGACTCTCGAAGACGGAAGTCTGATCAATGCCTAAAGTCACCGTAGACGGCGTAGAACTCGAAGTTCCGCAGGGCGCGACTGTCCTGCAGGCCTGCGAACTCGCGGGGAAGGAAATCCCCCGGTTTTGCTATCACGAGCGCCTCAGCATCGCCGGCAATTGCCGGATGTGTCTGGTTGAAGTGAAGCCCGGGCCGCCCAAGCCGCAGGCCAGTTGCGCGCTGCCCGCCAGCGAAGGCCAGGAAATCCGCACCGATAGCGAAATGGTCAAGAAGGCCCGCGAAGGGGTGATGGAGTTTCTCCTCATCAACCACCCGCTCGATTGCCCGATCTGCGATCAGGGCGGTGAGTGCGATCTGCAGGATCAGTCGGTCGCCTATGGCCGGGGCAAGAGCCGCTATCACGAGCCCAAGCGCGCGGTGACCGAGAAGTACATGGGTCCGTTGAACAACACGGTGATGACCCGCTGCATCCAGTGCACCCGCTGCGTCCGGTTCAGCGAAGAGATCGCCGGGGTCGATGAAATCGGCGCGCTCTATCGCGGCGAAGATATGCAGATCACCACCTATCTGGAAAAGGCCGCGGCGCATGAGCTGTCGGCCAATGTGATCGATCTGTGCCCGGTCGGCGCGTTGACC
>JANMHL010000130.1:0-2026 GCA_031375125.1 Novosphingobium sp.
TTAATCGCCTTTTCCAGATCCTTGCCCTGCAGAAAGCTCTCGCCCGCCATCATCCGGTCCATCGCCTTGTCGGCCAAGGCGGGGCTGGCGGCCAGCGCCAATGCCAGCGCTGCGCCGATCATCCCCAGTGGTTTGCGCATCGTGCCTGCTCCCTTACATCCCCTGCGTGATGAATACGCGGTAATCGGCGCCCTGAAAGCGCAATTTGCGCGCGTCCTGATAGGCATCGGACGCGTACCAGGCGCGGGCCGCGTCCATATCGGGAAATTCGACGATGACACAGCCCGCCGCCTCTGGCCCTTCCAGCGTTTCGATCGCGCCGTAATAGGCCAGCGGTTTGGCCGTATGACCGCCCAGCGAAGGCCCGGCCTTGGCCGAATAGGCGGCCATCGCAGCGGCATCGTGCTCGCGTTCCTTGGTGAAGACGATGTAAGCGCTCATGGCAGGGATCCTTCAAATGGTTCCCGCCAATCATGCACTTGCCAGTGCCCGGCGCAAGGGGGCATAATCGCGGGATGAACCATCCGCGCCAGATCGGAAGTGCCGCAGCGGCCTATTGGGCAGTGGTCTTCGCCGCCGCTTTTGCTTTGGGCGTGATCCGCACGCTGTGGCTGGAGCCAATGATCGGCGAACTGGCGGCGGTCGCCTGCGAAGTGCCGCTGACACTGACGCTCAGCTGGTGGGCCGCGCGGCGGATCACGGCGCGCTGGGGGATCGCGCAGGGCGGCCCGGCGCTGGTCATGGGGCTGATCGCGTTCACAATCCTGATGCTGGCCGAACTGACGCTGGCGCACCTGCTGGCAGGGCAATCGCCGGGGCAATGGGCCGCCAGCCTGATTAGCCCGGCGGGCGCACTGGGGCTGAGCGGGCAGGTGCTGTTTGGACTGATGCCGTGGTGGGTGACGGGACGGGGGCGCTAAGCCTCGCGCTTTGGGCTGGCGCACCGCGAAATTGCAGCTACCCTGACGTTACGGAAACAAGGGAGACTGTCATGAAAATCGTCAAGTCACTGTTGGTACTGGCCGCGATGGCCGGGGCCGGGGCTGTGTCTGCTCAGGTATTTGTCCGGCCGATGACCGCCCAAACCGCGCAAGCCGCACCCGAATGGCAGGCCAAGTTCAATCAGCTGCAAAGCCGGATCGTTGTGCTGGAAAATCAGCTCAATCTGGCCAACCAGCAAGCCGCGCAACTGCGCAGCGAATATGACAGCCACACCCACGGGTCGGCGGTCGGCAATCTGACCTACAACGGCCAGGGCGCGATCTCTGGGTTCAAGCAGAAAGCCTTTGTGTGGACCACCACCCGCCCGGTCCAGCGCGAACCGGCGGTGGCGTTTACCGACTGAGCGCAATGGCTGAAACACCGGCCGGATGCGCCGATAGCCCGGTCAGCCGCAGGCCGCCGGGGGGATTGGCAAAGGACGAATGACCGGCGCGGAGTTGCCGCATTTCTTGCCCGGACTCGACGACGCTTGGGTGAGGGTTAGTGGGTGCGCGTCGAGATTTTATGCCACCAGCCGTAGCCCCGTTACCAGCTGCGACGCGACGGTAACAGGCGCTGAACGTGGTGGACCAGCTTCGCGAACGTTCGGCTGTAGTGCCGGGACTCCCGCGCCAGTCATCTCCCACGCCCATGCACCAGTTGGCGCACGCCGCAGGAAGGTCCATCCACAGCGCTGGCCAGCCACCGGGACGAGCGCGGGATATGCCGAGGCGGGGTGTGTAGGAAAGTTGTTTTTTGGGGGGTGGGTGAGGCCGCGAAGGTCTGTGGATCGTCCTCGCAGTCTTTCGCGCTGTTCAGGGTGATCCGGGGTTGTGCTGGTTGGGTTCACACGAAGACACGAAGATGCCGTGCAAGCGGCGACCAGGCGGGCGATCCGCGAGGCAACCCCCAAACCCCAGCGCCGCAGGCTATCCCAAAAACCGGATGATCTGCGCAGCCCCTGAGATTGCCCGCTGACCAAGCCAAAAGCGCAACATCTTCGTGTCTTCGTGTGAGACTTTGGGAGGGTGCTAGTTCCTAGTCG
>JANMHL010000157.1:0-2191 GCA_031375125.1 Novosphingobium sp.
CGGCAGCGCGGCGCTGCGCACGTGGGACTATGTCGAAAGTTATGACCTGACCCCGCTGCGGATTTCGGCGCTGCTGTGGATGGGCTTGGTCGCGGTCGGTCTGGTGCTGGTGCTGGTCCGGATGCTGCACAACAAGAGCGCAGGTTGGCTGATCAACGCCAATCTGGCGACCAGCGGCGCGCTGTTGTTCGCGCTGTGCTTTGTCGATCTGGGCGAAGTCGCAGCGCGCTGGAACGTCCAACACGCGCGTGAGATCGACGGCACCGGGGCCAAGCTCGACCTGTGCTACCTCGACCGGCTGGGCGATTCCGCGCTGCTCCCGCTGACCGAACTGGAACGCGCGCAAGGGACCAATGAACTGGGCAAAAAAGCCGCAACGCTGCGCTGGTACCGTCAGAGCCAGATGGAATATGATCGCGCGGGTGGCGGCTGGACCGTGCTGGGCAATCGCCGCCTGGCGCAGGTTGAGGCGATGTTTGGCTCAACCCGGACCCAACCCGTTCCCGGTGAAAGACCCTGCTATGACCGCTAAGGCGATTGACGCGCTTGCCGAAACCGCGACAATGACCGGCATGACCCGCAGCGTCCTTTTGGTCGATGATGACCCGCATATCCGTGCCCTGTTGGCCTTTGCTTTCGACAAGGCCGGGTTCGCAGTTGAGGAAGCGGGCGATGGCGAAGCCGCGCTGCTAAGTGTCGCCCGGATCGCGCCGGATCTGGTCGTGCTCGATATCAATATGCCGCGGATGGATGGGCTGGAAGTCTGCCGCCGCCTGCGCGCCAACAGCGATATCCCGGTGCTGTTCCTGTCCAGCCGCGACGATGAATTCGACCGAGTGCTGGGGATCGAACTGGGCGCCGATGACTATGTCACCAAGCCGTTTTCCCCGCGTGAGGTGGTCGCCCGGGCGAACGCCATCCTGCGCCGAACTGCGCCCCGCCCGGTGCAGGATAGCGCCAAATCAGGCGGTATTGCCAAGGGCCAATTGCGGCTCGATCCAGAGGGCTGGACCGCCTATTGGGGCGCGGGCGAAGTGTCGCTGACGGTCAGCGAGTTCAACATCCTCAAGGCGCTGGCGCTCGCGCCGGGGCGGATCCTCAGCCGCGATCAACTGATCGATCAGCTCCATGGCCCCGGCTTTGCGATCACCGACCGGACGATTGACAGCCACGTCCGCAATCTGCGCCGCAAATTTGGCGATGTCGGCGCGGGCGACGTGGTCGAAACCAAGGCCGGGGTCGGTTACCGGCTCGGGCCGTGCCTGGGCAGCGCTGAGGGCGCGCTCTGATCCGGCGGCTGATCGTCGCGCTGCGCCCGCTGGCCGGGCGGTTGTGGCCGGTGATGCGGCTGCGCTGGCTGCTGCTGTCGGTCTTGCTGTTTGCCGCCGCGCTGCCCGGCTTTGCCGCGCTGAGCCTGCGGGTCTATGAAAATGCACTGGTCCGCCGGACCGAGGCTGAGGTTAGCGCGCAGGCGGCGGCTTTGGCGGCCAGTGCTGCGCTGCTGTGGCCCGGTGCCCCGCCGGTTACCGTACCGCCTGATACCGACACCCCGCCGCCCGAATCCAGCCGGATCGATCCTTACGCTGCCGCGATCACCACCGGGATTGATTTACGCTCGACCGTAATCCTGCCCGATCGTCCCGCCGCCCAGCAGCCCAGCGCGCCACCCGATCCGCTCGCGCTGGAGGCGGCCCGGCGGATCGCCCCGGCGATTGCCGAAACCAAAGCGGCCACGCTGGCCTCGATTGTCTTGCTCGACCGCGACGGGACGATGGTCAGCGGCAAGCAGATCGGCCTGTCGCTGGGGATGCTGCCCGAAGTGCGCGCAGCGCTGGCTGGCGGGGCGCAGACTGTGCTGCGCTCAAATTCGAGTTACAGCCATGGCTATCTGCTCAACTGGCTGAGCCGCGCGACCGATATCCGCCTGCACCACGCCCGCGCGATTCTGGTTGGCGGCGAAGTGGTTGGCGTGGTGCTCGTCTCGCGCTCACCCAGCGCGCTGTTCCGGGGGATGTGGGAGGATTGGGGCAAGATCGTCTTTGGGGTCGGGGCGATTTTCGCGCTGCTGGTACTGATCGCAGCGGTATTGGCGCGGACCATCGTGACCCCGCTGGAGCGGCTGTCTGCCGCGACCCGCGCGCTGGCCGAGGGCCGCAGCGCCTGGCTGCGCCGCCCGACCATGGAGGTCCGC
>JANMHL010000167.1:0-6237 GCA_031375125.1 Novosphingobium sp.
TGCAAGGGCTTGATTACAGAATGCTGCCCATGCGGATCGACGCACGGCTCATGACGCCGCCAATCGCATCGCCCAGCAAAATGGACGAAGCGGCGATGGTGGTGCCGATGATGCCAAGGATCAGTGCGTATTCGGCCGCCGAAGCACCCGATTCATCACGGCCAAAGGCCTTCAGGAGATTGATCATTATAGTTACCCCTTACAAGCCAATCCGGGAGGGAGCGGCTGGTTTTCAGACGGACCGGCAATGCGTTCAGGCACTGCAAAGTCCGTTCCATGGGGCAAAAGGATCCGGCGCGACCGATTGTTTTTGTTTAGTTAAGCCAACGATATACGCCGGCCCATCTGCGCTGGTATCCACGGAACGCCCTAATAATCTCATACGTGGCGGACAGGTCAACGCTTAACTGATAATTAAATATTATCTCTGTTTCGGAGTGTTTTAGCGCCGATTTCCGTAAATTTTGTCGGTTAATGGCCGCTGCGAACTTGTATATATGCGACAGTCGAACCGCGCAGTTCTGCGAATCGCATTCCCGCTTGGCTGGCGGCAAAAGCGTTTGTTAACCCTTTCCCTTCATGGCTGATTACCTCGTTATGAGGAGCAATCCGATGCCCGGAAAACTGGTCCTGCCCGATCTGGACGACCTGCTGCAGCGCGGTTTCGATCGTTTGTCGGCGCAAAGCCGCCGGATCGCAGTGTTGCTCGAAGTCAGGATTGAACTGCTGCTGCATGGCTGGTTGTGGCTGTGCACTGTGCTTGGCGGTTTGAAACTGCTGGGTCTGGCGGCGCTCTATCCGCAGGCGGTGCCGCTTGGCGATCTACCGTTGCTGGCGCTGCCATATCTGCTGATCGCGCTGGCCCCGGTTGCAGGCTACCGCCTCGCCACGGCGAGCTTTCCGGCCGGGCGCCTGCTGGCCCAGCCCGGACTGCGGCTGGCGCGGTTTGGCCGCTGGCAGACCGTACCCGCGCTCGAAGCGACAAGCGCACCCAGCTATGGCCCCGGCGGTATCATCGTTTCGCTGATGGCCGGGCTGCTGATTTCCATCGTACTGCGTTCAGGCGAATACTTTGTCGCGATCCCGGCGATCCCGCTGCTGGCACCGGTCTGGGCCCGGACGATCATACAGGTGATGACGATCGATATGGTGGTGATGGGCTTTCTCTATTCGGTCTGCTTTGTCATGGCGCTGCGCAATGTGCCGCATTTCCCGCGCATGATGATCCTGACCTGGGCGCTCGATCTGTCGATGCAACTGGGCATCGCCAGCTCGATGGCAGCCACGCCTGACCTGCCGGTCGAAGTGGCGCAAGCGTTGCAGTCATTCGTGACCGGCAACCTGCAAAAGGTGCTGATCAGCGTGACCCTGTGGCTGCCCTATCTGCTGGTGTCCAAGCGGGTGAACCTGACCTTTCGGCACCGGGTTCGGGTGCGGGGTGGGCGGACTTTCCTGCCGCAGTTGGTGTTGGCGGGTTGATCTCTCCCCCCTCTACCCAGCGGGGAGAGGATACGCGGCCTTGAGAGCACAGCGAACTAGCCGAAGTTGGTGTGGGGGTTCTGACTTCGCCTCCGAGCGCCGAGCCCCCACACCCAGCTTCGCTAGGCGCTAGAGCGCCAAACTGCACTACCTCTCCCCGCCGGGGAGAGGAGGAAGGCTGGCTTCTGACCTAGTTCACCTGCCGTTCGCGCCCTTCCCAATAGGGCGCGCGCAGTTCGCGGCGCAGGATCTTGCCGCTGGCGTTGCGGGGCAGGGCGGCGATCACGTCGATGGTTTTGGGGGTTTTGAAGCTGGCCAGCCGTTCCCGCGCCCAGCTGATCACGCTGGCTGGGTCAATTGTGTGGCCCGGTTTTGGGACGCAGACCGCTTTCACCGCCTCGCCCCATTTGTCATCAGGCACGCCGATCACGGCCACTTCCAGCACGTCAGGGTGGCCATAGATCCCGCTTTCGACTTCGGCTGGATAGACGTTTTCGCCGCCGCTGATGATCATGTCCTTAGCCCGGTCATAAATATAGACATAGCCGTCTTCATCCAGATAGCCGACATCGCCGGTCGCGATCCAGCCGTCGCTACTCATCGTGCTGGCGGTCGCTTCGGGCAGCTTCCAATAGCCGAGCATGTTGTTGGACGAGCGAGTGTAAAGCTCGCCAATCTCGCCGACCGGCTGCGCCTCGCCCGCGGCATTGCGCACTACGACTTCGACGCCTGGCAATGGCTTTCCGGCCGAGCGCATCCGGGTATTGCCCTCGACACAATGGTCCTCGGGCGGGAGCATACAGATCGTGCCCGTGGTCTCGGTCATACCATAGGCCTGAATGAAGCCTGCGCCGAACATCGCGATGCATTGCCGCAGCAGTTCCAGCGGGATCGGGGCAGCACCGTAGAGGATGTATTTCAGGCGGCTGAAATCGGTCTTGGCGCAGTCCGGGTGGATCAGCAGCAGATGCAATGCTGCGGGCACGATGAAGAACCGGGTGACGCCCTTGTTCTCAACCGCGTCGAAAACCTTGGCCGGATCGAATTCAGCCAGCACTACGCCGGGCAAGCCCGCGCTGAGCGCCATGATCCCAAGGCCCGTCCCGCCGATATGGGCGCACGGCATGGCGACCAGCACCGCCTCATCCTCACCCCACAACGAATAGGGTTGGGGGTTGTCGAACGCCGCCTTGCGCAGCCCGAACAGGTTGTTGTTGGACAGGACCGCGCCTTTGGGATTGCCGGTGGTGCCGCTGGTATACAGCTGCAGCACGGCATCGTTGGGGCCCGACGGCGCGAATTCTGCGCGCGGGGTATCGGCAATCAGTTTGCGCGCTTCTGGTGCGGTCAAGCAGGCTTTCAACCCGGGCCGCTGGCCCAGCGTTTCTGCGCAAGCCTCAAACCCGTCACCCAGAAACAGCACCTTGGCCTCAGCATTGTCGAGGATGAAGGCGGCTTCGGGCTCGGCCAGTCGCCAGCCAATCGGGACCATCACATATCCGGCCCGCGCAGCGCCAAAGAACAGCGTGAAATAGGTCCCGGCGTTCTTGCCGAACCAGGCAATCCGGTCCCCTTTGTTGAGGCCCATCGCCGCCAGCGCCGAGGCCACCTGCGCGGTAGCCTGTTCCAGCTGGGCATAGGTCAGCTGCAGATCGTCGGCATCAATCGCGGTCTGCCTTGGAGACTTCGCGGCCCAGTGGCGAATGAAGTCATCAAAGGTGAACAGATCGCGCGTTTCGCGGACGCGTTCGATCAATTTCTGCATTTCGGCATCGGTCATGGCATTCTCCCGGACCGCAGTTTAACCGCGCGATTAAATTCAGCAAGGGCGAAACTTACCCCGCCGCGGTGGCCAGCAACCGGGCGTAGAACGCGATCAGGCTTTCGAGGTTTGAGAGCGTCATGTGCTCATTGGTGCCGTGGATCATTTTTACCTCGTCGGTCCGCAGCACGATTGCCTGAAACCGGTACACGTCGTCCGACACCCCGGTCATATGCTTGCTGTCAGTCCCCGCAACGACCAGATAAGGCGAAGCGATGACGCCGGGGTGACCAGCCTGGGCAGAAGCCACCAGCAGCTGCCAGCCAAGCGATGTGGCGGACGAAACCGGACTTGGCTCACCCGGCTGGCGTTCGGTAAAGCTGGCTTCAACGCCAAACGGCTTGGCCACTGCGCGGGCCTTTTCGAGCACCTTGGCCGATGTGTCCCACGGCGCGATCCGGTAGTTGATCAGCGCAGTGGCGCTTTGCGGCAGGACATTTTCCTTGGGAGAGCCTTGTAGCATGGTCGGCGCGATGGTGGTGTGGAGCGACGCGGCTGCGGATGGATTGCCCGCCATCTGCCGCGTGATCAGCCCGCCCAGCAGCCACTTGTTGGCCGCCGCAACCTTAGTCATGCCGCCAGCTTTCGCGCCCAGCACGTCGATCATCGATGCCGCAGGCCCGCGCAATTCGAGCGGAAACTGGTTGTCGTTGATCGCCACCACGGCCTTGGCCAGGTTGACCGTGCCGATTTCCTTGGGCGGCATCGACGAATGCCCGCCGGCCGAATTGGCGGTCAACCGCAGTGTGACATAGCCCTTCTCGGCGATGCCGATCATCATTGCCGGACCATTGATGATCGGCGTGTCGGCGGTGATCAGCCCGCCTTCGTCGATTGTGAACAGCGCATTGACCTTGCGGTTGGCAAGCAGCGCGGCGGCCGCTTCGGCGCCAGTGCCGCCAGCCTCTTCGTCATGGCCGGAAACCAGATAGATCGTTCGCTTGGGCTGGAACCCCTGCACGGCGAGCGCTTCCAGTGCCTCAAACAGCGCCACCAGCGACCCCTTGTCATCCACCGTCCCGCGCCCCCAAACCGCGCCGTCGGCAATGGTCCCGGCAAAGGGCTGATACTTCCAGTCCTGCTCAGTTCCCGCCGTCACCGGCACCACATCCTGATGCGCCATGACGATAATCGGCTGTGCGCTGGGATCGCTACCGGGCCAAGTATAGACCAGCGTTTGCCCCAGCATCTCCCGCTGCATCGCGGCATGGGTTTTGGGATAGGTGCTGGCCAGCCAGGCGTGCAATTTGCCCCATTCGGCGGTCTGGTTGTCAGCGGCGTTCTGGTTGCTGACCGTCTTGAATTGCACCGCCTGGCTCAGGTGGCTGGCAGCAGCGACGGCATCGAATGGGGCAGCTGCGGCAACTTTTATCTTGGACCCATCGGCAACCGCGTCAGGCTTGAACGTGGCCGTGCGCGCACCAACAACACCGCCCAGCGCCAGCACCGCTACGCCCAGCCCCAAAACCCACTTCTTCATCGCCGCCACTCCCATAGCTCTGTTTGCGGCAGGCTAGTGGGGTAGCGGAGGCATGGCAACGGCGCGTTATTCCCCGGCCATCAGGCTGGCATTGCCGCCCGCCGCCGTGGTGTCGATGCAGGTCACCCGCTCGGTCGCAAAGCGGGCGAGGTAATGCGGGCCGCCGGCCTTGGGCCCGGTGCCGGACAGCCCTTCGCCGCCAAACGGCTGGCTGCCGACGACCGCGCCGATCTGGTTGCGGTTGACATAGAAATTGCCGACCCGGGCCTTGGCCTCGACCAGCCGCCGGACCGTGTCGATCCGGCTGTGGAGGCCCAGGGTCAGGCCGAATTGGCAGGCGTTAATTTCGGCGATCACCTGCTCAAGCTGCTCGGCCTTGAACCGGACGACGTGGAGGACTGGCCCGAAGTTCTCTTTCGCCAGAACGCTAATCGAACCGATCTCGATGATCGCGGGGGCGACGAAGGTGCCGGTGGCGCACCCGGCGGGCAGCTCGCGCTGCCAGACGGTGTGGCCCGCCTGCCGCATCGCCGCGATATGCACATCGAGCTTGGCCCTGGCCTCAGCATCGATCACTGGGCCAACGTCGGTGGCCAGGTCTTCCGGGCTGCCGATCACCAGCGCCGCGAACGCGCCGCGGATCATTGTCAGCATTCCATCGTAAACATCGTCCTGCAGGTACAACACCCGCAGCGCCGAACAACGCTGGCCCGCGCTTTGGAAGGCACTCGCCACGACATCGCGGGTTACTTGTTCGGGCAGCGCCGAGCTATCGACGATCATCGCGTTCTGCCCACCGGTTTCGGCGACCAAGGTAGCGAGCGGCCCGTCGCGGGCGGCAAGGCTGCGGTTGATTGCGCGGGCGGTTTCGGTTGAGCCGGTGAAGTTCACTCCGGCGATGCGCGGATCAGCGGTGAGCATCGCTCCGACTTTGCCGCCGCCGGGGGCGAGTTGAACCACGCCGTCGGAAATTCCGGCTTCATGGAACAACCGGATCGCCAGATCGGCAATCAACGGGGTCTGCTCGGCCGGCTTCGCGATCACCGCATTGCCTGCGGCGAGCGGCCCGGCGATCAGGCCAGTGAAAATTGCCAAGGGGAAATTCCACGGACTGATCGCCACGAAAACGCCGCGCCCGTGGAGCGTCATGCGGTTGCTTTCACCGGTCGGGCCGGGCAGCGCCTCGCCCTCGGGTGTGAACAGGCGCCGCGCTTCGGCGGCATAATAGCGCAGGAAATCGACCGCCTCGCGCAGTTCCAGCACCGCATCGACCAGCGACTTTCCTGCCTCGCGCTGGCACAGCGAGAGGAACTGGACCGTGTGAGCCTCGTAAAGCTCAGCCACTTCATCGAGCAGGTCGGCCCGCCCGGCTCCGCCCAACTGATCCCAGCTCGGTTGGAAACCTACCGCCCGCCCGATCATCTCGGCCACTTCGACTGGGCTGGCGGGACGAACT
>JANMHL010000169.1:0-25265 GCA_031375125.1 Novosphingobium sp.
TGGCAGCGCCGAGCAAAAGGAACGCTGGATGAAGCCGCTGATGAACGGCGAAATCCGTTCGGCCTTCCTGATGACCGAGCCCGATGTCGCATCGTCCGACGCGACCAACATCGAATGTTCGATCCGCCGCGAGGGCGATGAATATGTCCTCAATGGCCGCAAGTGGTGGTCATCGGGGGCCGGTGATCCACGCTGTGAAATCGCGATTGTGATGGGCAAGACCGACTTTGAAGCCAAGCGTCACGCCCAGCAGTCAATGGTGCTGATGGAGCTTAATTCGCCCGGCGTCGAAATCGTCCGTCACTTGCCGGTGTTCGGTTATGACGATGCCCCGCACGGCCACATGGAAATCCAGCTGACCGACGTCCGCATCCCGGCCAGCAATATGCTGCTGGGTGAGGGCCGCGGGTTCGAGATCGCGCAAGGGCGGCTCGGGCCAGGCCGGATCCACCACTGTATGCGGACCATCGGCGTCGCTGAAGAGGCGCTGGCCAAGATGGCCAAGCGGCTGCAGACCCGTGTCGCATTCGGCAAGCCTATTTCCGAACAAACCGTTTGGCATGAACGGCTCGCCCGGGCCCGGATCGACATCGAAATGACCCGGCTGCTGTGCCTCAAGGCGGCTGACATGATGGACAAGGTTGGCAACAAGTCTGCCGCAGCCGAAATCGCGATGATCAAGGTGCAGGCCCCCAACATGGCGCTGCGGATCATTGATGATGCGATCCAGGCCCACGGCGGCGGCGGCGTTTCGGACGACTATGGTCTGGCCTCGGCCTATGCCCACCAGCGCACGCTGCGGCTGGCCGATGGACCTGACGAAGTGCACAACCGTGCGATTGCCCGGATCGAACTGGCCCGTCATTCCGCCAATGCCCCTACGGGCGATGGCGCGATGAGCTCTGGCGATATGGGCGTGGCCCGGTAACGACTTTCCCCCTCTCGCTAGCGAGAGGGGGCAATATTTTGGAGAGTTTGATGAAAGCCGCAGTCCTTGTCGCCCCGAACCAGCCGCTGGTGATCGAGCAGCTGGTGATCAGCAAGCCCGGCCCGCACGAGGTGCTGATCCGCACTGCGGCTTGCGGGCTGTGCCATTCGGACCTGCATTTCATCGAAGGCACCTATCCGCACCCGCTGCCCGCCGTACCCGGTCACGAAGCCGCCGGGATCGTCGAAGCGGTCGGCAGCGAAGTGCGCACGGTCAAAGTTGGCGATGCAGTCGTCACCTGCCTGTCGGCGTTCTGCGGCCACTGCGAGTATTGCGTAACGGGCCGGATGTCGCTGTGTCTGGGCGCAGAAACGCGCCGCCCGGCTGGATCGGAACCGCGGCTTAGCCGCCCCGATGGCAGCCCGGTGGGTCAGATGCTCAACCTGTCGGCCTTTGCCGAAATGATGCTGATCCACGAACACGCCTGCACCGCGATCAACCCCGATATGCCGCTCGACCGGGCTTCGGTGCTCGGCTGCGCGGTGACTACCGGGGCGGGGACGATTTTCAACGCCTGCAAACTCACTCCGGGCGAAACCGTTGCCGTGATCGGCTGCGGCGGGGTTGGCCTGGCCGCGATCAACGCCGCCAAGATCGCCGGCGCTGGGCGGATCATTGCCGCCGATCCGATGCCGGAAAAGCGCGCATTGGCGATCAAGCTGGGCGCGACCGACGTGGTCGATGCGCTGGCGCCTGACGCTGCCGCGCAAATTCAGGAACTGACCAAGGGCGGGGTCGATCACGCGATCGAAGCCGTCGGCCGGCCCGCCTCGGGTGAACTCGCGGTCAAATCGCTGCGCCGCGGCGGGACTGCGACGATCCTGGGGATGATGCCGCTGAGCCATTCGGTCGGGCTTTCGGCGATGGACCTGCTGTCCGGCAAAAAGCTGCAAGGCGCGATCATGGGGATGAACCGGTTCCCGGTCGATATGCCGCGGTTGGTCGATTTTTATATGCGCGGGCTGCTCGATCTCGATTCGATCATCGCTGAACGGATCCCACTCGAACAGATCAACGAAGGGTTCGACAAGATGAAGTCGGGCGCCTCGGCGCGCTCGGTCATCGTGTTCAATCAGTAAGGGCCAGACTGACATGAGCGAAGCGATCAACGCCGACGAAGCCTTTGTTGGCACGGTTGAACCCGAAGGCGCCGACCGGCTCGACATCGCCAAGCTGTCCGAATGGATGGAGGCCAATGTTGAGGGCTTTCAAGGGCCATTATCGCTGACCAAGTTCAAGGGCGGGCAATCCAACCCGACCTACAAGATCGAAGCGCCAAGCGGCAATTACGTGCTGCGGCGCAAGCCGTTCGGGCAGCTGCTGCCCAGCGCCCACGCGGTCGACCGCGAATTCCGGGTCCAGTCGGGCCTGATGGGTTCAGACTTTCCAGTCGCGCGGCAATACGGCCTGTGCACCGATGAAAGCGTGGTCGGATCGTGGTTCTATGTGATGGGCATGGTCGATGGCCGGACTATCTGGGACGGCTCGATGCCCACCGACGCGCCCGAATACCGCCGCGAAACCTATATGGCGATGATCGATACGCTGGCACAGCTCCACAGTGTCGATGTCGAAAAAGTTGGCCTGTCGGAATTCGGCAAGCTCGGCAATTACTTCGGCCGTCAGGTTGATCGCTGGACCAAGCAGTACAGATTATCCGAGACCGAACTGATGCCCGAAATGGAGCAGCTGATCGAATGGTTGCCTGCGACCTTACCAGAACAGACCCGCGTCAGCGTGGTCCACGGCGATTACCGGATCGACAACATGATCTGGGCCAAGGATTCGCCGCAAGTGCTGGCCGTGCTCGATTGGGAACTGTCGACACTGGGCGATCCGCTGGGCGATTTCTCTTACGTGGCGATGGCCTGGGTGACCGAAAACGGCGGCCGCTCGGGCGTGGCCGATCTTGACCGCAAGGCGCTGGGCATTCCCGAGCTGGAGGAAGTGGTTGAGCGCTATTGCGCGAAGACCGGGCGCACATCGGTGTCCGACATGAACTGGTATTTTGCCTACAACTTCTTCCGCTTGGCCGGCATTCTGCAGGGCATCAAAAAGCGCGTAATCGACGGCACCGCCAGTTCCTCTCATGCCCGGGAAATGTCGGACCGGGTCCAGCCACTGGTCAGCCGCGCTGCAGAGTTCGCAAAATTGGCGGGTATGTGAGTCCTAAGCCTGTTTGACGACGTTGCTGGTTTCGAGCGCGTCGAGCTCATCCGCGCTGAGCCCGAGCCATTCGCCCAGCAGTTCGCGGCTGTGTTCGCCGACGCGCGGCGGCTGATAGCGATAGTCAGCCGGGGTCGCGGATAGCTTTCCGGGATAGGCGACGGTCGGGATTTCCACGCCGTCCTCGCGCACGAACCGGTGCACGGTCTGGCGCGCGGTGACAAACGGATCGGCGAACACGTCTTCAACGGTATTGACCGGGCCAACCGGCACTCCGGCTGCTTCCAGCCGCGCGATCAGCCCGCTGCGGGTTTCGCCGCTGACCAGATCGCGCATAATCGCCTCGATCGCATCGCGGTTGATGACCCGCGCTGATGCGGCGGCAAAGCGCGGGTCGGTGCCCAGATCGGGCACCCCCATTTCGGTGCAGAACGCACGGAACTGCGCATCGTTGCCGATCGCGATGATCACCGTCCCATCGGTCAATTCAAAGGTGGTATAGGGCACCACGGTCGGGTGACGGTTGCCCATCCGGCCCGGCACCGTTCCGCCAACCAGATAGCTGGAAGCCTGATTGGCCAACATCGCGATCTGGGTGTCGAGCAACGAAATGTCGATCTGCTGCCCTTCGCCGGTCCGTTCGGCATGGCGCAGCGCGGCCAGGATCGAGACGGTCGCGTACATCCCCGTCGCAAGGTCAGCCATGGCGACCCCGACTTTCAGCGGCGGGCCATCAGCCTCACCCGTCACGCTCATCAATCCGCCCATTCCTTGCGCCAGGAAATCATAGCCGCCGCGCGCCGCATAGGGGCCGTCCTGCCCGAATCCAGTGACTGAACAATAGACGATCCGGGGGTTGATTGCGGCGATGCTGGCATAGTCGAGGCCATATTTGGCGAGACTGCCGACCTTGAAATTTTCCACCAGCACATCCGCCCCCGCTGCCAGCCGCCGGATCAAGTCGGCGCCCTTGGGATCGGCGATGTTGATCGCGGCGGATCGCTTGTTGCGGTTGGCGCAGAGGTAATAGGCGCTTTCGCGCGGATCATCGCTGCCATCGGGCAGTTTCAGAAATGGCGGGCCCCAGCCGCGGGTATCATCGCCCCGTCCGGGCAATTCGACCTTGAACACGTCAGCGCCAAAATCGGCGAGGATCTGGGTTGACCAAGGACCGGCCAGGACCCGCGAGAGGTCCAGCACCTTGATCCCATCGAGGGCACGCGGTTGTTCGCTCATCCCGGCTCCATGGCGAGCGGATCACAGCCTGTCTAGAACTGCTTGCCCCAGCTAACCGCCATGCCCTTGTCATCGCGCAATTCGGCATAGTGGCCGGGATCACGGCGATAGAACAGGCTGACCATCGCCGAACCGGTCAGCAACTGGCTGCGCCAGATCAGTTCGGCATCCATTTCGCGGCCGCGCGGGACAAGCGAGAGCGGGACCAGCGCAAAGGTCGGCTGCAAGGTGTCATAGGAATAATCGACCGGCAGATTGAAATTGAGCCCGCAGCGTTCGACCCGCAGCGGCTGCGACAACCGCAGTGACAGACTGTCTTGCGCTCGGACCACGCCCTCGCGGGTCACATCCAGCGCCCAAGCCGATGTCAGCAGCCGCGATCCCGGCGCCACCGAACCAGAAATCCGCGCCCAGGTTAGCCCGCCGCGCGCCGAGGCGCCCAGCCGCCAGCCCTGCGCCGGGCGCCATTCGGCGCTGGCATCGAGGAACGCACTGTCTGCTCCGCTCGCGCCGAGGCCTTCGTGAAGCCGCGCGCCAAGGAAAGTCCGGCCTTCGCCCAGCCAACTCGCGCCAAGCGCTGCACCGAATTGGCCGAACCGGCGATCGAAAGTCAGCGACAGCCGGTCCGCCGGGGCCAGCCGGGTCAGCGCCGCCGGGCTGGCCGCGCTGACCAGCGGTGCGGCGCTGATCGCCGAGCCATGCTCTGCCCCCATGGTGATCCCCCACGGGCCCAGCCGGTGGCGGGCGGCAAAGCTGAAACTGTCAGCCCGGCCAAACCCGACATCGTCGAGCGGCGCGCGGGCGATCAGGAAGGCGGGCTGACTGTGGCCCTGCAACTGCGCAATCAGCCCGTCGGACCCTTGCGCAAAGGCAAAGGCGATCTGCGAATCGGGGGCGATCCGGGCCACGACCCGTGCGGCCAGCACTTTGGCGGCCTGCGCATCGCGCTGTGTCAGCCGCAACTGGCCGGACCAAGGCATCTGCGCGACCCGGCCCTTGCCATCGATCGAAAAGGCCAGCGACAGGGTATCATCGCCCAGGCTGACATGGCGCGTCTCCCGCTCCAGCGCCGGGGCCAGCCGGGGCTGGACATTGGCCGAGCGCAGCCCGGCTGAGAGACTGACCTGATAGGCCCGGTCATAGCCATCGAGCACGATCGCGCTGACCATATTGCCGTTGGTTCCGGCATCGCCCATCGGCGCGGAGGTTACCCCGATGGTATCGCCCAGCGGCATCGGCAGCGCGCTGCCGGCCAGACTGGTCGCGCCTTGCGGGGCAAAGGCGGCAGACAGGTCCAAAATTCCGCGGCCGTAAATGGCGTCGGTCCCGGCAGCGCCACCATCGCGCGCGGTGCGCAGCAGCAGGTCAACCACCTGCACCGCCGTCAAGTTGGGGAAGGCCTGCCGCAGCAAGGCGGCGGCGCCAGCAATTTGCGGCGCGGAAAAGCTGGTGCCCGAAATGACATAGGCCGAGCGGGTGCCGTCAGGGTTATCGACGATCTTCAGGATGCCGTTTTCATAGACGCAGCAGACCCGTTCGCCCCGGGCCGAGAGGAACCAGCTTGCTTCGCTGCCGGCCCGGTTGGAAAAGGGCGAGATCAGATTGGTTGAACCCACTGAGCCAGCAATGATCACATTGCCGTTGCCAGCCGCGCGCAATCCGGCGGCGAATGGGTCGGGGTTGTTGGGATCAACGCCCGCTTCGGTCGAATCGCCATCATTCCCGGCTGAAACGATCACCACCACTCCCGCATTGGCGGCAGCGGTAATGGCATTGCGCAATTGCGCGCCAGGGACCGATCCGCCGAGCGAAAGGTTGATCACCTTGGCCCCGCCAGCCACCGCCGCATTGATACCCGTTGCAATCGCAAAATCGGAAAACTTGCAGCCGCTATCAGGATCGGAATCGACCTGGGTGGCACAACTGCCGACCGAATCGGCCCGGAACATCGCGATAGTGGCGTTATAGGCGATCCCGACAATCCCGGTGTTATCGCGCGCCGCCGCCGCGACCATCGCGACATTAGTGCCGTGATCGTCATCGGCATTATCCAGCCCGCGATTGCTCGCGACGTCTTTTGAATAGGCTACGATTCGCCCGGTGAATTCAGGGCTGTCGGTATCAATCCCCGAATCGATGATCGCGATGGTCACCCCGGTGCCGCTATAACCCGCCGCCCATGGCGTGATCGCGCCATGCTGCGACGGACCAGTAGAGCGGTTGTATTCGCTGGTGATGAACGACGATGACGGCGTTGGGGTTGGTGTGGGAGTTGGAGGCGGGGTCGGCGTTGGCGTTGGCGTTGGGGTGGGGGTCGGAGTGGGCGTCGGGGTGGGAGTCGAGCTCACACCTCCCCCGCACCCAGCGACCAGCGCGAGCGAAAGCAGGGCCGCGCCCATATGCCAGCGGGCTTGCAGAAAAATGGGTTTGGACATGGCTACGACCCCTGTTCATCGATCCGGCACCGCCGGTATCACAGGCGGATATAGCACTATGCCATCACGATGCTTAACCGGAACTTTCTTGCACATTGCGCTTTACCCGCGCTTGCAGGCAGCGGCGGGGCGCGATAGGCCGCGCGGGTTACCGAAATCGGGAGAATTGCCGTGAGTGCCGACCTTGCCGCCGCGATCGAACAAGCTTGGGAAATTCGCGATACCGTCACCCCGGCCAGCGCCGATGTCCGCGCCATGGTCGATGCCGCGCTGGCGCTGCTCGACAGCGGCGCGGCTCGCGTGGCGCAGCCGGATGGCGCAGGCGGCTGGCAGGTCAACCAATGGCTGAAAAAGGCGGTGCTGCTGTCGTTCCGGCTGAATGACAACGCCGTGATGGACTATGGCAGCGCCGGTGCGCCGTCGTTTGACAAGGTTCCGCTCAAATTCACCGGCTGGGATGCGGACCGGTTCCGCGCCGCCGGGATCCGAGCGGTGCCCGGCGCGATTGTCCGGCGCGGGGCACATATCGGCCGCAACGTTGTGCTGATGCCCAGCTTCGTCAACATCGGTGCCAACGTCGGCGATGGCACGATGATCGATACCTGGGCCTCGGTCGGTTCGTGCGCGCAAGTCGGCCAGAACTGCCACATCTCAGCCGGGGCCGGAATCGGCGGCGTGCTCGAACCGATGCAGGCCAATCCAACGATCATCGGCGACAATTGCTTCATCGGCGCGCGCAGCGAAATCGTCGAAGGCGTGGTGGTCGGAGAAGGCTGCGTTGTCGCCATGGGCGTGTTCATCACCGCGACCAGCAAGATCGTCTACCGCGACAGCGGCGAGGTTATCACCGGCCACATCCCGCCGTTCAGCGTAGTCGTGCCCGGCGCGATGCCCGGCAAGCCGCTGGCCGACGGCACCCCCGGGCCGTCGCTGGCCTGCGCGGTGATCGTCAAGACGGTCGATGCCCAGACCCGCGCCAAAACCGCGATCAACGAACTGCTGCGCGACTAAGGCCTGTGCCGCAGCTGATCGCCCAATTTACCATTTCTGGCCTGATGGTGCTGCTCTGCGTCGCGATCCATGGGCTGGGGTTGTTCAGTTTGAGCAAGGCGTTGCGTTCCGAACTGGCGGTTGAACGGATCAACAAAATTGCCCCGCTCAGCCCGCGCGGCGCAGTGTTCACGCTGGGGATCGTGCTGGCTATGCTGGCGCTGCACGGGATCGAAATCTGGGCGTTTGCCTTCACCTACCTCGCCACCGGGGCGGTCCGGGGCCTCGAAGAAGCGCTCTATTTTTCGACCATCAGCTATTCGACCGTGGGCTTCAACGACACCCATATCAGCCCGGAATGGCGCTTGCTGGGCGCGTTCGAATCGATCCTGGGAGTGTTCCTGCTCGGCTGGTCGACCGCGTTCTTTTTCCGGATGCTGGGGCGGATCGAAGCGCATTGAGCAAGGTTGCTGCCTCGGCCCCGCTGGTGGAGCGGCTGGAATGGACCGATCCGCTACTGGCGCAATTGCCAATGCCAAGCGGCACGATGCGGCTGACCCGCAGTCTGACCTCTGGCCTGTGCCGAGCAGTCGGCGGCGAACCCTGCCAGTTCTGGGGCGTGGGCGATCGCGGGCCCAACCTGAAACCCAAGTCTGCCTTGGAACGATACGGGCTGACAACACTGGCCGCCCATGCCCAGACTGACGGAGCCAAAGTGATGCCGCTGCCCGGTGCGGGCCCGGCGCTGGCTCGGTTCCGGATTGCCGGGGATGCAGTGCTGCTGGACGCGGTCCATCCGTTGCGGACCCCGGCCGGAACCCCGCTCAGCGGGCTGCCCCTGCCGCTGCCGGCGCAGGAAAGCGAACCGGCGCTGGCGCTCGACGGCTCGGCACTGGGCACCCACCCGGACGGCGCTGACACGGAAGGGATCGCCGCGCGGCCTGATGGTAAGCTGTGGATCGCCGAGGAGTATGGCCCTTCGCTGCTACTGGTCAGCGTCGACGGACTGGTCGAGGCGCGGCACGTTCCGATGGGGACCGCGCAGCATTTCGTCGGATCAGCGATCCCGATCGTCGAATCGCTGCCCGCGCTGGCCCTGTCGCGCAAGCTCAACCGGGGGTTTGAAGCCTTGGCGCTGTCCGCCGATGGCACGGTGCTGTTCACGATGTTCCAAAGCCCGCTGAGCCATCCGGACCGCGCAGCGCATCAACAGTCCGATCTGGTCCGGCTGTGGGCGCTCGATGCCCTCACCGGCACGCTGCTGGCCGAATATGCCTATCCGCTGGGGCCGCCAGCTGGTTTTCACCGCGACTGCGCCGCCGGGCCGGTGCGGCGCGACGATATCAAGGTCAGCGAACTGACCCTGCTGGACGATGGCAGCTTGCTGGTGCTAGAACGGGTCACGCTATCGACCCACATTTATCGGATTACGCCGGGGCCGCTAAATGTCCTGCCCGCCGCATGGAGCGATCCGGCGCGGCGCCCGACGCTGGAGCAATTGGGCGCCGCCAATGCCCGCACCGCCGGAGTGCCAGTGCTGACCAAAACGCTGATCTTTTCCAGCGACGATCGCCCGCAGGTTTGCAGCGATCTGGAAGGGATGATCATGCTTTCGCCGGACGTGCTGCTGCTGGCCAGCGATAGCGACTATGGCACCGAAGGGGCCGAGACTGAATTCTGGCGGGTGACTTTTCCGCAAAGCCTGACGGAACTCTGACCGCCCCCCGTGCGTTAACCCCGGCACTGCCCCACCAGCCGGAGATCGCCATGTACCGCAAAGGCCCAGAAGTTCACCTCGATGCGCAAGAAGCCCGCGCCGGGCGCAGAGGAACGTTCATGTTTAAAGTGCTGGCGATGAGCATGGTGCTGATTATCGCGGCCATGGCGGTCATCTGGTTGACCGGCGCGCAGACAACCCCGTCCGCGCCCGATCCCGCAGCGACTGCATCGGCAGGCTTGGCGCTCTGAAACGGCGCGGAGCAGCCTGGCTGGGTTAGAAGCTGGCTTGGTTAGAAGCTGACTGGGTTCTCAAACGGCAAGACCCCGCGCTGGCTTGCGGCATAGGCCTCAGCGCCTTTCAGCACCCGCATCAGATTGCGGCTGGCGAGCTTTTCGAGATCCTGCTGGCTCCACCCGCGCCGGGCCAGTTCGATAAACAGCGCCGGGTACTTTGAAGCGTCTTCCAGCCCGACCACTGCCAGCTCGATCCCATCGAGATCGCCGCCCAGGCCAACATGATCCGCGCCGATCCGCTTGGCGATGTAATCGAGGTGATCTGCGACATCCTTGACGCTGCCGCGCGGCATCGGGTTGGCGCCGTCCCACTCAGCCAACGCGGCCTTGGCCCGATCAGGCCGCCCGCGGTTGAGCGCTTTCAGCCGGGCTTCGGCAGCATCGCGATTGGCGCTCCACTGGTGTGCGGCTTCGAGCACATAGGGCGGGTAGAAATTGACCATTACGATCCCGCCATTGGCCTTGATCGCATCGAGCACGTTGTCGGGCACATTGCGCGGGTGCGGGTTGAGCGCGAAGGCGTTTGAGTGGCTGACGATCACCGGCGCTTTGGCGATCCGCAACGTATCGAGCATGGTGTCTTCGCTGACGTGAGCCAGATCGACCAGCATCCCCAGCCGCTGCATTTCACGGACCACATCTTCGCCCAGTGGGGACAACCCACCATGGACCGGAGTGTCGGTCGAACTATCGGCCCAGGCGGTGTTCTTGAAGTGGGTCAGCGTCATATAGCGTGCGCCCAGCTCGTACATTTGCCGCAACACGGCCAGACTGCCACCGATCGAATGGCCGCCTTCCATCCCCATCAACGAGGCGATCCGGCCCTTTTTCCAGGCCCCTTCGACGCAGGCTGAATCCATGCACAGCTGCAAGTCAGCCGGGTAGCGCGCCGCCAGCCGCTTGGTCACGTCGAGCTGTTCGAGCGTCGCCTGCACCGCTTGCTGATCAGTCAGATTGGCCGAGACATAGACCGACCAGAACTGCGCCCCGACGTGCCCAGCGCGCAGCCGCTTAAGGTCAGTCTGCATCGCGCCCATGCCCTTTGCGGGATCGGCAGTATTGGTAGTGTCGGTGAAATCAAACCCGGCCAGCATATTTTTGCGGCGGTCGCGCAGTTGCTCCGGAACATCGTTGTGGCCATCCCAAACCGGTGCGGCGGCCAGCGCGGCCATCGCGACCTGTTCGGGCGTGCGGACCGGCTTGGCCGGAAGCGCGGCGGCGAGCAGGAAAGTGGCGGCAATCGTGCCGGTCAGCAAATAGGGATGGCGCATGGCATGTCCTGTCTCAAATGATTGCGGCCAACCTAGCCAAGCTCTCCCGCCAGGTCGAGCAGCTTGAGCATCACCGCCGTGCGGCGTGGACAAGCCCGCCAGCCCGGCTTGCTCAGCGCCGCGTTCCGTGCTGGCTGGCGGCGATGGAACTGCTGGCCGATCCCTGGACGCTGAGCTTGGCCGTGTTGGCGGTGGCGATCCTTGGTTTGGCCAAGGGCGGCTTTTCCGGGCTGGGCGCGCTGGCCACGCCGCTGCTGGCGCTGGCGCTGGCGCCGGTGACTGCCGCCACGCTGCTGCTGCCGGTGCTGCTGGTCCAGGACGTGGTCAGCGTCTGGTCTTACCGCAAGACCTGGGATGGCTGGATCATCGGCTGGATGCTGCCCGGCGCGCTGGTCGGTGTGGCGCTGGGTACGGGCCTTGCGGCATCGGTGCCGGAGGAAAAACTGCTGGTGCTGCTGGGCGTGATCACGCTGGCGTTCGGGCTCTACCGGTTGTGGCTGGAGCGCGGCAGGCGGATCGTGGCGGCCAGCAATTCACCCGGCTGGCTGGGCACGCTGTTTGGCGTGGCGACCGGGTTTACCAGCCAGATCGCCCATTCCGGCGGCCCGCCGTTTCAAATGTGGGTCACCCCGCGCCGTCTGCCGCATCAGGTGTTCGTTGGCACCAGCTCGCTGACCTTTGCGGCGATCAACTGGATGAAAGTGCCCAGTTATCTGTTGCTCGGTTCGTTTAACTGGGCCGTGCTGGAAGCCGCCGCGCTGCTCGTACCACTGGCGATTGTGACCACCCTGGCCGGGGTCTGGCTGGTCCGCCGGATGGATACTGCGCGGTTTTACACGCTGATCTATCTGCTGATGATCGCGCTGGGCCTGCGGCTGATCTGGCAGGGGGTCTAGCCGATTTCGCCGAGTAACCGCCGCGCGTTGG
The DNA here is from genome assembly GCA_031375125.1 of Novosphingobium sp. Taxonomy (GTDB): domain Bacteria; phylum Pseudomonadota; class Alphaproteobacteria; order Sphingomonadales; family Sphingomonadaceae; genus Novosphingobium. The sequence goes on from JANMHL010000169.1 coordinate 12,027, forward strand.
CAGCCAGCGCTGCCGAATCCATCGCCCCCGCACGCTGGGCCACGCTGGCCGAGGTTGCACAGAACTTGGCCGGGCTGCGCTGGTTGGAAAAGCGGTTGTAAAGCTGGGTCTGATGCCGATCGAGCGCCGCGCCATGGCGGCGCTGTTCGGCGGCATAGGCATTCGACAGCAGTGACTTGTGCCGCCCCAGAAACCGTGAATAGAGCCCCGCTACCGGGGTTCGCCCGCGCCCCTTGCACGATAGCGCGGCGACATTCAGCCCAGCCCGCAAATGCCAGACTGCTTCACCCGGATCGGCCAGAGCGGCTTTTGGCTGCACCAGCGGCGGCAGCGATGCGTGGCGCGGCGGCAGGCTGTAACGGACTTGCTGCTGTTGCGGCGGCTTGCCTGAACAGGCGGCAAGGCCAGCCAGCAGCCCTAGGCTCAAAGCGAATTTCCTCATGATGCGACCCTCCGCCTGCTTGCTGCGCGCCGGTGCGCGCGGCAGCAAGGGCGGTCAGGCTAACTTGCGCCAGCTTGCCCGGTTCTTGCGGTCTATGCTGAACCGGCGATTCAGCTTGCGCTGCGCGGGGTGGTTTGCAGCAGCAGCCAGGCCGCCAGCGTGATCGCGGCGGCAATCGCGAACGCGACGCCCGGCCAGACGAATGGCGCGGCGGGCGAGGTGAACCACGCCAGCGGCTGGATCAGCACCAACGGGCCGATGATCGAGCCAACCCCCATCACCATCGCCGCCAGCCCCTGCACCTCGCCCTGCGTTTCGGGCGTGGCCCGGCGCGAAAGCATCGCCATCAGGCTGGGCTGGACCAGCGATTGCAGCGCGACGGCGGCGAGCAAGGCAAAGGCCTGCCAGGTGGCATTGGCAAAGGCATAACCGATAAAGCCCAGCCCCGCCCCGACCATCCCGACAGTGGCCGCGCCGCGTTCGCCCAGCCGCTTCACGATCCGCCCGGTCAGCAGCATCTGGCTGGCCGCAATCACGATCCCGACGGCGGCAAGGCTGAGCCCGATCATCTGGTCCGACCAGCCTAGCGCCGCGATCCCCCAGAAGGTCCAAGTTAGCGGATAGACCAGACTGGCCAACTGCCACAGCAGCAGCACCAGCGCGACCCGGCGCAAGCCCGCAATCTGCCCGGCGGTCTTCCACGCGCCGAACGGATTGGCCCGGGCCCATTTGAACGGGCGCCGCAATTCGGGCTTTAGCGTTTCGGGAAAGGCGATCAGCCCATAGAGGCAATTGATCAGCGCCAGTGCCAGCGCGACCCAGAACGGGGTCCGCTCACCAAACTGGACCAGCAGCCCGCCCAGTGCCGGGCCCGCCACGAACCCGACCCCGAACCCGGCCGAAACCAGCGCAAAGTTCTTGGCCCGTTCATCCGGGCTGGTGACATCGGCAATCGCGGCCTGCGCGGGAGCGTATGATCCGCCGAACACGCCGGTCAGCACCCGGCCCAGCACGATCAGTGTCACACTGCCAGCCACTGCCAACACGGCATAGTGCGCCGCCATTCCGGCCAGCGCGATCAGCAGCACTTTGCGGCGTCCGAAACTGTCTGAAAGATTGCCCAGGATCGGCGCAGAAACGAACGCGGCGATGGCCATCGCTAGGCTCATCCAGGCCGATAGCCCAATCGCGCCCGCCAGCGGCATTTCGCCGACCCGCATCAGCAGGCGCGGCAGTACCGGCATGATCAGGCCAAAACCCATCGCGTCGATCAGGATCGTGACAAAGGCAAAGATCAGGACCGGGCGCGGGGTGCCGGTCACGCGCCGGGCTCCAGATTGGTCATCGTCCAGAAATGCGGCCCGCCGCCTGCGACATCCCATTCGCTGGCGATCCCGAAGCCGAGCCGCTGATACAACCCGACATTCGACGGCGTGGCGGTTTCAAGTACGGCTGGCACCTGCAGTCGCGTCGCTTCGGCGAGGCCGGTGCGGATCATTCGCCCGCCCAGTCCCTTGCCCTGATGATCGGGATGGACCGCCGCCATTTTGAGGTACAGCCAATCTTCACCGGTGGGCAGATGGCTGGTGATCCCATCGTCAGTGCGCAGCGCGCGCAGCAGGTGGCGCTGGAAAATCCCGACAAACCGCAGCGCTCCGGGATGCCACAGCGGTTCGTGATAATGGACCCGGCCCGGCTGACGCCACAGCGTAACCCCGGTGACATCCGGCGTGCCCAGCACCAGCCCGATCTGAAAGTGCTGATCGACCATCCAGCCCATCAGCCGCCGCAGCCGAACCGCGCGGGTGTTTTCGCCGGGCAGCATATGGACCATTGCCGGATCCTGCTGAAACGCCAGCGCCAGCGTCTCAACCGCACGATCGCGGTGGGCGGGGCCAAGTTTGATAATGGCTTGATTCATCAGCAATGCCTGCCAGCCTTGTTGCGCAAGGGCAACCGATCTAGAGCCTGCTGACTCAACAGAGCGGGAATGAACAATGGCCGGTGACGACGAAGACTACGTCTATGACGAAGACAGCGGCGAATGGCTGCCGGCTTCGGAGCTGGCGGCAAAGCGTGCAGCAGCCGATCAGATCGAAGTCCGCGATGCGGTAGGCAACTTGCTCGCCGATGGCGATGCGGTGATCCTGATCAAGGACTTGACGGTCAAAGGCGCGGGCCAGACCCTCAAACAAGGGACCGTGATCCCTTCGATCCGGCTGACCGGCGACGCCCAGGAAATCGACTGCCGCTATCCCGGGATCAAAGGCCTCGTCCTGCGCGCAGAATTCGTCCGCAAGCGCTAGCGTTAACCCCGGCCAAGCAACCGCCGCATCAGGCCGGGCGCTTGGGCTGCGGCATCCTCGCCGTCGTCGCTGACTTCGATCCTGTGGCGCAGGACCGTGCCGGTTGGGCTGGTGTCTTCTTCCGCGACAAACCGCCCGCGCTGGATCAGGTTGAAGCGGGTCAGATTGGGCGCTGCACTATCGAAATCTTCGGCTTCGTCAGCCGATTCGACTGTTTCGGGCGCTTTGGCAGCAGGCACCTGACGGACCACTGGCCAATGCACCGCGACCACTTCGGGGCGCATATCAATCAGCCCGGAAATAACCGGAACTGTCCCCGCCAGCCCATGGGCATCAAGCTGCACCGCGACCGCTTGATGAAACCGCAAGGCGCGCCACCAGCAGCCCAGCACAAATTCGATATAGCGCAGCGGTGCGGGGGCCGCCTCGGCCACTTCGCGGATGAAATGGCGCTGTTTGTGGTGCACCAGCGCAGTGTTGAGTGCATCGAGCCCATCGATTTCGAGGAAGGCTTCGATATCTTCGTCCCACCCGGCCCAGTCGGGGCTTTCGGCCCGGCATTGGCCCAAGGCGTCCTCCGCGCTGGCAGCCGACCAGCCCCAGGCCGCGTCGGTATAGAGCCCCAGCACCAGATAAGGCCGGTGCTGCGCGCCCTTTTCAAAGGCCAGATCGGCTTCGTTGCCGATCGCAATAGTGGCGCCGGTAATCGGTTCGCCCTCATGATGGCGGACCGCTTCGACCAGTTCGTCCCAGCCGCTGATTTCGACGGTGGACAGGCTGGCTTCGCGGCATAACCGCATCATTTCGCCGCCGGTCGCGATCAGGGCAGTGCGCAACACTTGCTCGGCCTTGGCCAGCTCGCGCGCCTCAAACAGCGTGCGCAGGCTTTCTTCCCAGGCGGCTTCCCCAGCGGCAGTGGCAAATATGGTCTGCAGACTGTGCATCCCGGACGCTCCCTGTGCGGCGGCGCCCTGCGCGCAACCGGCTTAAAACGCACGGTAAGGGAAAATGGTCAGCGTCCGGTTAACTGCGCTGTTGCCTGAAGGATTGCCGCGCCGGGCCAATCAGGAAAACCGCGAACGGCGCTGTAGACAGCCCGTCGCCGGCGCTCCACCCCCGCAGCGTCATCAGTGCACGAACCGCGCCACGACATCGCGGTAGCTGCGCGAAACCTTAACGTCTGCGCCTGATTCGAGCACCAGGAAGCATTCGCCATTGGTGTGCGGTTTGACCTGCCGAACATTGTTGAGATTGACGATCCAGCTGCGGTGGACCCGCTGGAACACGCGGGGATCAAGCCGCCGTTCCAGATCCTTCATCGTTTCGCGCAGGATCAGGCTGTTGTCGGCCGTGTAGATGCACATATAATCGCCGGCCGCTTCGATCCGTTCGATCGAATCGACATCGACCCGGAAGATCTGGCCGCGATCCTTGATGTTGATCAGCTTTTCATAGCGCGCGGTCAGTTCAGGCTCGTCCGGCATTGCCTCCATCGCGTCGGGCGCGACTTCGGCCAGCACCGACTTGAGCTTTTCAGCCTCTTCGCTCGAAGCCTTTTCGGCGATCCGCAGCCGGACCCGCTCCATCGTATCGGCCAGCTTGTCTTCATCGACCGGCTTCATCAGGTAATTGACCGCGTTGGCTTCAAATGCCCGCACCGCGTGTTCCTGATAGGCGGTGACGAACACGATCAAGGGCGGTTCAATCTCCATGATCCCTTTGACCACCGAGAACCCGTCAAACCCCGGCATCTGGATGTCGAGGAACACCAGATCGGGCTTTTCGGTCTTGATCTTGCGGATCGCCTCTCGGCCGTTGGAGCAGGTGTCGATCACTTCGACATCGGGGAACTTGTCCAGCCGCAACTGCAGCCCCTGGATCGCGAGTTTCTCGTCATCGACGATAATGGTGCGGATTGTCATGGATTGGGGCCTTTATCCGGCGAATACCGGGCGCTTATCTGCCGACAGGGCCGGTTGGACCTGTTCACGGCGTTCGAACGGGATTTCGATCAGCACGGTAAAACCGCCGTCAGCCGGTTCCATCGTTTCAAACCGATGTTCCACGCCATAGGCCTGCGCCAGCCGGTCACGAATGTTGGCCAGACCCACGCCGGTAGAAACCTGTTCGCCGCCATCGAATGTTACACCGGTTAACCTGTTGCTTGACCCACCCGAATGCAAGCCGGGACCGGTGTCAGAGACGGTGATCCGAAGGTTTGGACCGACGAGTTGCGCCGCGATGGTAATTTCAGCGCCGGTTTCCTGCGGGCTGACCGCATATTTGATCGCGTTTTCGACCAGCGGCTGGAGCAACAGCGACGGCAGCAGCGCGGCCTCGGCCCCCGCCTCGATCTGGAACCGGGTCCGCAGCCGCTCTTCAAACCGCATCCGCTCGATCTCAAGGTAGAGCTTCAGCGTCTCCACTTCCTGCGCCACGGTGACCCGCCCGGTCGGCTCGTTGACCAAGGTATAGCGCAGGAACGAGGACAACCGCGACAGCATCGCATTGGCCGGTTCGGTCTGTTTCAGCAGCACCAGCGTCGAGATCGAATTGAGCGTGTTGAACAGGAAATGCGGGTTGAGCTGATAGCGCAGCATCGCCAGCTGCGCGCTGGTTGCCTGATTTTCCAGTTGGAGCAGCTGATCGTTCTGTTCCTCGATCTGGAGGAAGAAATTGATCATATAATACAGCGAGGACCAGGCCAGCAGCAAGGTCGCATCAAGGTAGAAAAGCCCGATCAGCCGCTGCGCAAACCCGGCCCCGGCATCACCGTAGTAAAGCCCGCTGACCCAGGCATCGATAAACCCGTAGAGCGCGGCGGCAAGCGGGAAGACCAGCACGGTCACCCCCCAGGTGACCAGCGGACGGCGGTTGATCAACTGGCGGTAGATAACCGAGAGAATCAAGGTCAGCGACAAGCCAGTGACGGTAGAAATCAGGACCAGCACCAGATAGGACGCCGGCTGACCATTGGCGAGGCCCGAGGCCGCGCGCAGCAGCATCGCTCCACCCCAGCCAGCCGCCTGCAGCCGCCAGAACGCGCGGTTCTTGTTGGCGAAAAACGGGATAGGGCGAAAGGGCAGCACGGCCATGGCCCGAGTTCTTAGCAGGTTTTTGGCCCCGCCAAGAGCAGAAATACTGGCCCCGCCATGGGCCCGATCATGGTTTGACCTTGCTGCTGCGCGCAGCGGCAATCGCTTTGCCCAATTCGCCCCGGCCGACCGCGCCAGCCAGTAGCTGATCGCCGACGATCCAGCTGGGGGTTCCGTCAATCCCGAGCTGGCGGGCAAGTTCGATGTTGTTCTTTAGTTCGGCATCGACCCGCGGCTCGGCGATGAATTTGCGGGCGCGGTCCAGATCGAGGCCAGACGCCCTGGCCGCACCTTCGATGCTGGCGGCATCGGTCCGCCCGGCCGCGAACATGGCCTTGTGAAACGCGGGATATTTGCCCTGCTCGGCTGCGGCCAAGCCCCAGCGGGCGGCATCGGCGCTGGTCGGGGCAATAATCGGCAGTTCGCGGATCACCACTTTCAGATCGGGATTAGCAGCGATCAAGGCATCAACCTCAGGCACACTGGCCCGGCAATAGCCGCAGGCGAAATCGGTGAATTCAACCAGCACGACTGTGCCATTGGGATTGCCCATGACCGCGCCGGGGAAGGCCACCTCCAGCTTGTCACCGGCCGCATTCAGCTGTTTGCCGGTTTCCTGCTTGCGCAGGTTGTCCATCGCCTGGGGCAGGATTTCGGGATGGGCGAGGATATAGTCGCGGACGATCCCTTCAACTTCGGTCTTGCTTCCAGCCGAAGCGCTCGATCCGCCCGCAACCCAGCCGACCGCGCCGCCCGCTAGCAGGAGCGCAACCCCGGACAGGATCAAGGGCAGGGTGGAGGGATTTGATGTGCTGGCCATAGAACCGCGCGCTACCTGCGTTTCTTCTGCTGTTCAATCATTGCCCGTGATTGCATTGCGATATCGCCCGCACGCAGCCAATCGGGCGATCCCATGGGCAGGCCGGCCTGGGCCATTTCGGCTGAGCGCAGCGCCATCGGGAAATTCCATTGCAGCGACTGCTGTTCGGCGCTGGCCAGTTGTGCGCGCGGCATATCGCCGCGCATCCCGTAAATCACCCCGAGCTGATACCAGGCAAAGGGGTTTTCGCGGTCGAGCGAGACGGCGGCTTTCAGCACCTGTTCGGCCTCGGCCAGATTGGCCGGGTCTTCGGTCGCGACCAGCGCATGGCCAAAGGCGGTGGCGATCAGCGGGTGATAGCCGCTAAGTTCGGTCGCGCGGCGCAGCGGTGCCAGCGATTCAACGGTGCGGCCCGATTCGAGCAGAACCTGGCCCTTCAGTTCCAGAAAATAGGGGTCATTCGGCGCCACCGCCAGCAGCGCGTCAACTTCGACCAGTGCCTTGTCCAGCCGCGCATCCTTGTGCCAGGCATAGGTCCGGGCATAGCGCGCGGGCACCCCGGTCAGCGTTTCGGGATAGACCTGCAGGGTGCGGGCAGGCTCTGACAGATAGCCAAACAGCTTGGCCTTGACCCGTTCAAACCGGCCTTCAAGCACCGGATCGGACGGCGTCTGCCAGGCCGGATCGACCTGATAGGTATCCTGCAGCGTCGCAATCCGGTCCGAGGTCATCGGGTGGGTGCGGTAGAATTCGGTATCGGCGGTGCGGACAAAGCCGTGCCGCGTTTCCAGATTTTGCAGCCGTTTGAAAAAGGCAATCGAACCGCGTCCAGAGATCCCGGCCTTGGACAGATATTGGGCGCCCGCAGCATCAGCGCTGGCCTCTTGTCCGCGGTTAAAGGCGAGGTATTTGCCCAGCGCCGCCTGCTGTCCGGCCATGATCACGCCAATCGCGGCGTCGCCCGATCCAGCCGCCGCGGCCAGTCCGCCAAGGATCAGCGAGAGCAGCGCGATCCCGGTCGCTTCGCGCGATCCGCCGCTCGAAATCACGTGGCCGCCGGTGATGTGGCCCAATTCGTGCGCGATGACGCCCTGCACTTCGAGCGCCGACCCGGCTTCGTTGATCAGGCCCGAATGGATATAGACGATCTGCCCGCCCGCCACGAAAGCGTTGATCGAAGGATCGCCGATCAGCACCACGTTGACGTTGCGCGGATCGAGCCCGGCGGCGAGGATCAAGGGCCGAGCCATGTCGTGCAGCAGAAATTCGGTTTCCGCATCGCGCAGGACCGATTGCGCCACCGCCGGCGAAATACTCAGCGAAATGGCCAGCACCACCGCCAGGCAGCGGGCAAACAAGCGGGACAGGGCGTTCATTGGGGCCATGGTTACGGCGCTTTCGGCTGAACGGCGGCTGAAGCCCCGCAATGCGCGGCCAGAAACGCCAGCACCGGATCCATCACCCGGGTATCGCGATTGAACGGCGCAGCCAGCTTCATCACGGTGCCCGAATGATCGACCCCGGCCAGAATTACCGGCGTGGTTGGCTGACCAGCAGCAGTCAGCGCCTTACCCAGCGCGACCGAATTGCGCGGCTTGACCGTGTCATCGCTATCGCCGGTCAGCAGCAGCATCGGCGGGGCATCGCCGCGCACAAAATTGATCGGCTGGGTGATCGCCGGATCGCTGGCATGGCCAAAGGCATTGCGGGCCGAATCGCTGGTAAACGGGTAGAAATCATAGGGGCCAGACAGCCCGACTACGCCCTTGATAAAGCCATCGGACACCCCGGCGCGGCCCAGCCATTGCCGCTCAAGCCCCAGCATCACCGCATTATAAGCCCCAGCCGAATGCCCCATCAGGAACACCCGCGCCGGATCGCCGCCAAGCCGCTGAATATTGGCCTGAACCCACGCCACCGCCGCCGCGCTGTCTTCCAGCATGGTGGGGTATTGTCCGGCGGTGCCGAGCCGGTAACCGGGCAGCACCACCAGATAGCCAGCCCGCGCAAATTGCCGCCCGATGAAGTGATAGTCCCCCGGTGTGCCCGAATTCCAGCCGCCGCCGTGGATGAAGATCAACACCGGATGCGGCCCCGGCGTGACCGGCCCGATCACTTCGATCCGCTGGGCCGGATCAGGTCCGAATGCGGCGCCGGTTTCCAGCACCACCGCGCCAGCGGTTCCCGCCAACGTCCGGTCGGCCCAATCGAGCACGGCCACCGCATTGGTCGCCATAGCATAGCGCCAGGCCCCGAATAGCGCCGCCGCCAGCAGCGCCAACCCGATCAACACCCAGCCCATCCGCGATATCCGTTTCTTTGCCGCCAACCCTGTCATGGGGATCGGCATAGCCAGAAAAGCAAAGGCGCGCCATGCCCCCCGACATGGCGCGCCAAGCTGGCTGAACTGTGGGTGGATCAGCCGAGCAATTTCTTCGCCACTTTTTCGAGCAGCAGTACATCGTCAGCCACTTCGCCGAGCAGCACCACTTCGCCAGTGGGCAAGCGGCGGGCGACCAGCAGGGTAAACTCAGCGCCATCGCTGGCGACTGCATTCAGTGGCGCGTGATCGAGCTTGCGCAGTTGCTTGGCCAAGGCTTCACGCGGCGTATCGCGCAGTTCAGCCGGTTTGCCGCTTTCAGCGCGTTTGATTCGGCGTTCTTCGCCGACCACGCCTTTCAGCCCGCCGGGCGCCGCCGCGAGATAACCCGCGAGCGAACCGCGACCCAAGGTCAACCTGTGCGCATGGCTAAGCGCCGAGGCATATTCGGTCAGCCGGGTTTTGTCATAGTCAGCCCCGAACACCAATTTGACCACCGGGGTCATCGGCGCGCGATCTTGCACAGTCAGACCCGAATCGGCGACCAGTTCGTTGAATTCGCCCTCAGAATCGGCGGCGGCCAGCGAAAAGTCATAGGCCCGGCCAATCGCCGCATAGAGCGCCGACCGCGTACGGTCTTCGCTGCCACGCGCCGCTTCGGCCAGTTCACGGGCGCTGGCCAGCCAATCGGCGAGGGCCATGTTTGCAGGATCGGCGCTGTCTTCGGCGACCGCTTCGACTTCGGTAAATTGGTCGAGTTCGAGCGGCTCGCCAGCGTCGAGCATATCCTGTGCGCGGGCCATTGCCCTGAGGTCCAGCGACGCTGCGGGTGTATCATCCTCTACGTCATCGCTCTGATCGGCGATGGCGAAGCGGCCAAATCCGGGCCGGGGCAAATCGTCTTCGATGGCTTCGGCCAGGCCAGCCAGATCGAGCACGTCATCGTCTTCGTCGGCCAGATCGGCCGGGCCATCAGCCCAGTCAATCATCGGATCATCGCGGCGGGCCTCGGCATGGCCGTTGGCTTCGAGCGCTTGGTCGATTTCGAGCAGCAGCTCATCCGTCGTCGCCTGATCGGCCAGTTCTTTCCAGTTGATCACGCCATAGATGAAATCGATCTTCTCATCATCCGACGAGAACGGCAGCAGAATTCCGCGATAGAGGATCGTCCGGCCGCGCAGATTGACGAATTCGGCTTCGAACCCGATTGGCGCCTGATTGGCCAGGATCTGCATGTAATGGTCAGTGATCCGCGACAACAGCGAGCGTGCCGGCACATCGGACAGCGTGGTGATCACCCCATCGCCGCCGCATTCGGTCGCGAGCATATCGCCCAGGTAGCGGATCGTCGGATCCTCAATCCCGGTCGAGAAATCGAGCAGGACGCTATAGGGGCCAAAATCGGTCAGCGCTTCGGGCACCAGCGAATCGACCGCCGGGAAATTGCGATCGTCGAGCAGCCCGGCCCAATGGTTATAGGCGCGGACCTGCATCCGCCGTTCATCCTGCCCGATCGGGCTGGGCGGCGGTTCGCGCGGGGTTTCTTCCGCGCCGAAATCAACTTCGGGCCAATCGTCATTGCCCGAGGCCTGATCGATATAGTTCCCGCGATACGTATCCATGTGGAATCCCCACCAAGTCACTGGTCAATTCCGGTTCTGGCGCAACATGGTAAATTTTGCGTTAAGTTGCGCCGACCTTTTCAGGCCGGAATGCGCCCTTCGTCGCGGCCCGGCATCGGCGCCAGCCAACGCAGCAGCGGGACCAGCGCCAGCAGCACGGCAGCCGAAACCTGAATCGCCGCCGCTACCCCGATCTGGTCGGACAACAACCCGATCGCATAGGCCCCCAGTGCCATCCCACCAAAGGTAACCGCCTGATAGATTGACAGGCAGCGGCCCAGAATCGCTTCGGGTGAGCGCAGCTGCATCGCCACATTCAGGCTGGACAGCGTCGCCACCCAGCCGCCGCCCGCGACCAACGCGCCGGCCAGCGCCGGGGCCAGGCTGTGCGCCGCCGCAATCGGCAGCAGGGCCAGCGCGAAGGCAAACTGGGCCACGCCGACCACGGCCTCGCTCCCCCAACGCCGCCGGGCCGGGGCGACCCACAGCGCAGTCAGGATCGAGCCAAGCCCGAACGCGCCCAGCAACAGCCCGAAATCCACTTCGCTGCCGCCGAGCTGTTCGCGGACCAGCAGCGGTACCAACGCCAGATAGCCGACCCCCGCAAAGCCGAACAACAGCCCGCGCGCCAGCACCCGCCGGACCGGGCTGGAGGTGGCGCAGAACTGCAAGCCAGTGGCGATCGCGGCCAGCATCGGCTGGCGCTGGGGCGGCGCCACTTCGGGTTTCCAGCGCAGCAGCACCGCGATCAGCGCCAGATAGGACAACGCATTGATTGCAAAGGCCAGCGCCGGACTGGTCAGCGAAATCAGCAGCCCGCCCAAGGCCGGCCCGACGCTGCGGGCCAGATTGAACGCGATCGTGTTGAGCGAGATCGCCTGCGCCAGATCGCCCGGCCCAACCTGTAACCGCACCGAGGCCTGCCAGGCCGGGCCATTGAGCGCGGTTCCGGCCCCGACTGCAAACGTAAAGAACAACAATGAGAACGGGCTGGCCATGCCCGCAAAGGTCAGCGCGGCCAGCAGGGCCGAAGCGATCAGCATCCCCGCCTGCGCCGCCAGCATCACTTTGCGGCGGTCATGATTGTCGGCAATCGCCCCGGCAAATACCGCCAGCAGCAGGATCGGGATCGTGGTTGAGGCTTGAACCAGCGCGACCAGCTGGTGCGACCGGGTAAGATCGGTCATCAACCACGCCGCTGCGACCGACTGGATCATCGAGCCGAAGTTTGAGGTCAGATTGGCAGTCCAGATCGCCCGAAACGCCGGATAGCGAAACGGCGCCAGCGCGCGGCCGGGAGCAGTCAGGCCAGAGCCAGAAGGAGCGGGCGTGGTCACCCGCCTGCAATTGCCGCGCCGCCCGGGCTTGGCAAGGCCATTCCCGCTGCTTTGCCAGCAGCGGCTGCGGCTTTGGCTTGCCTAAGCGCCCCGGCAGTGCTTCGGGGGCCGGGATGGAACAGCCACCCAGCCCCTGCGACGGCACTTGCCGGATTGACGGCCAGACGCAGCTTTGCCTGGGCTGCAAACGGTCCTTGCGCGAAATTGCCGATTGGTCAGTGCTGTCTGCGGCGCAAAAGCGGGCGGTGCTGGGGCAGCTGCGCCAGCGGTAAGCGCCAGCTACCCGCCCCAGCCCGACAGTTTGGGATCAATCAGCCCCTGCTGGCGGCGCAGCGCGGCGCGGGCCAGTCGCTCCGTCTCAGCCTTGCGGCGCGCGGCGGCCAGCGGGACGGTGGCGGCTGGACGCAGGATTTCGGCGTCATAGCCATCGGCCACGATCAGCCCGCAGCGCTCCGGCAGAAAGCCCGGATCTTCCATACAGGCGCGGTCGAGATGCGGTGCGAGGCCCCAATAAAACCGGTCACAGTGATCGAGGTAATCGGTCCATTTGCCATCGCCGAGCAGGTCGGCCCGGCTGACCTTGATCTCGACAATCACCAGATGGCCCTTGGCATCGATCCCCATCAGATCGGCCCGGCGATTGGATCGGAGCGGCATTTCCGGCAGACACCAGATATCGTTGCGCGCAAACAGGCGGCAAATCCCGCGCGCCACGGCTTGGGCAGCTTTCAGATCAGGATCGACGAGAATCGCAGCGGGTTGAGGCATAGCCCGCTTTAGGAACAAATCGGCAACTTCGCAATACTGCTTACATAAAGCGGCGCGGCGCCATGTCTTCGGGCGGCGGGGTCAGCGCCAGCAGCGCAGCGCGGGCGGCGTGAAATTCCTGCCACAAGGCCAAGGCCGCCGGGGCCGGATTGACCCCGCGGGCGTGGATTGCCAGCAGCGCGGCCAGGCCCGGTTCCATCACAGCGGACAGATCATCGATCCCTTGTTCAGCCAGATCGCGGCGCCAACCGCCAACATCGCGCATCATCGCGGGGAAATTGCGCACTTCGGGCCGCATCGCTTCGGGCGCCATCCCGGTCAGCGATCCGACCACGGCGACGGCATCGTGCAGCGCCGACCACTTCATGCTCATCGCGCTGGCCGAAGCCTGACCGAATTCGGCCCGCCCGGATGTGGGCAGCACCCCGGAAGCGGGCGAGACAGGCGCGGAAAAACTGGAATGCATATTCATAGCCGCGACTCATACCCGCGCGGCCCTTGCCAAATCGCTAATCCGCTCAGCCCCAGC